>NZ_JACJRC010000019.1 GCF_014697025.1 Alkalinema sp. FACHB-956
GATCATCAGGACGCCGAACCAACCGACATAAATCCGGTTGTTGGTGCTGGTCACCCAGTTGCAGAATTGCTCCCACAGATTCGCGCTTTCGCGACGCTGTAGTACTGTTGTCATGGTTCTGTAATGATTGCGGAAATCAAGTATGTATATGTGGTGTTAACCACACTTCATATAGTAGCGGATTAATTAAGGAATGTAAAGACTGTTAAGAAAGTTTTCTTAATTTGTTTCAAACCGCACCCAATCCGCCGCCAGCAAGTCTTTCACCCCTATCTAGGGCGTTGCTTCTGAAGAAGAGCGATCGTAATTCGCCCAAGCTAGCAACATATTTCTTAATAAATTAGTGCTTCTGTAATTGCCACAAAATATCCTGGAGCCCACTCTAGCAAGCACTTCAGCCCAAGGATAATGAATTAAAGGAGGAAGGAATATTACGCTTTGTAAACTTGTTGCTCTTTGTAAACTTGTTACCCTTCGTAAACTTTACCGTGGGGCATGGTGGCTCCTTGCAAGAGGGCTCCGGTCATCTTCACCATGACCCGATCGTCAAAGCCTACCTTCGCCCCTTCTAAATTCGCCCCTCGCAGATCGGATCCACTCAAATCCGCTCCAATGAGGTTGGCTCCCCGCAGATCAGCATTTCTCAAATTGGCTTCCAAGAGATTGGCTCGAAAGAGATTGGCATTCTGAAGACTGGCCCCCTCTAAATTCACCCGATGCAAAAAGGCATCACTTAGATTGGCTTGACTCAGATTCGCACGAGCTAAATTACGGTTGGACAAATCTTTTTCCCGCAAATCTCTTCCCCGCAGATCAACACCGGATAGATCAGGCCCATGGGTTTTATAGGGGGTTTGGGGACTGCGGTAGTCCCGAGGAGAACCATAGGCACGGGCTGTATTTCCCGGTGGCGTATAGGCATGGGGGGGCTTTGGCGTCGGATCGACCGATCGTGCCTCGGAAGACTTGGCTTCAGACTGACGTGGATCAGACGCAGGGCGTTGATGCGACTGGTTAGTGCCAGCTTGGGATTGAGTCGATCGGTGATACTCAGCCCGGTAACGGGACTGTGCATAATAGTCCTGAGCTCTCGTAGCGCTGTTATTTGCCTCTTGACCCGACTGTCGCCCCTGGCCTCCAGCCGATCCTGTTCCGTGACCATTAGCTCCGTGACCATTAGCTCCGTGACCATTTGCGCCATGACCATTAGCTCCGTGACCATTTGCGCCATAGCCGTTAGCGTGATGCCCATGGTGTTGTGCCCCTGTGCCATGACCGCCATGACTACCTGAGCTGTGGTGATGGGATTGGCCTTGACTGGATTTGCCGCTTTGGTAGTAGTAATAGGACTGATAGCCCGTATAGGACTGGTGATTCGGACGAGCTTGCCCTTCAGAACGATGGGCCTGGTGGGAGGTCGCCGATCCAGAATGATGTTGCCCCGATGACGCAGCTCCCGATCGACCGCTTTTAGCCTGTTCTCGCAAAATATCGCGAGCGTGGTTCAATTCCTTAATTTTCTCTTCTGCCATTTGCAGAAGGCGCTGATTATCCTTAGGGAGCCGATCGGGATGCCAAACTAAGGCCAAATCTTTATAGGCTCGATTAATTTCTGCCAGGGTCGCGCTCGGCTTGATGCCCAAAAGTTGATAGCAGTGTTCTAGGTCACTCATCCACTTCACCACTACTGCCAATGATCATTCCAAAAACGCGCTCATGACCTCCCCGCTTGGTGTTGAAGTAGAGGTTGAACTTTTCTCAGTTTAAACGGAACTCTGGCGAAATGGCTGATAGCTAAAGAGTTAATTAACCCCTGCCCTTGTAAACTTGGCCGATCGGCTGCCTAGGCTACAAAATCAGCACAACGATGGCCAAAACTTAGGTGGATGCAGAAACTTAGGTGGATGCAGAGCCAGACCCTCGTCTTAGGCAGCCGCTTCTAACCAGTCGTAAATGCGATCTAACTGCTCCAGCGTGATTAAACCGTATTGCCACAAAATCATCGGCAATGGGTCATAGTCGCCCTTGCGTTGCTTCAAGGCAAAGTCGATCGACGAGGCAGAGACCGACAAGTCTTCCTTTAAAAATTGAATCAAATCGGGATAGGTTGATGGAGACATTGTTTGAGATCACCCCCGGAGTGTTATTAGAAATTCATTTGATATAAACGAAAGTCCAAGCTAATCAGGCTCCGACTCTCGCAAGAGATATTGTTGACAAAGAACGCTCGAAACGCACAGGTGATACAGGACAGTATTCGATTTGGCCGCCGATCGCCCTGAATTTGTAGGAACCTGAATCGGTTTAGTCAAACTCACGAAATGAGCAGCATTTCCCGGAACTTTTACAAAATATTTTTGCAAAAGCGTTGAGTTCTAATGGTTGCAGCAATAGTAGCACATATGTTCTACTTTGGCTTGTTCTACTTTGTTGATTTAAATCAAGTTTCAAATAGGAGCGGATATTTGAAAAGGCGGACAAACAATGCTGACAAACAACTGAGTGTGAAGAAAATCAGGAAAAACGCTCAGAGCTTTAGGTCGCAGAGAACCGAAGACTCAATAGGACAACACACAACCGTTAAATTAATTACAATTTATCCGGATTGAGGAGAGAGTATAACATGGCCTCTGCAAACTAGATCTAGAATAGCTATTTTTTTTATAATTGCCCTGACCGGATTGGGCTTCCTGGCTCCAGGCCCCCAGCTCTAGGACATTCTTCCTAACAAATGCCAAACAGATGCCAAATATTTAGCCTTGTGGTTGTAAAAAGGTGACTGTGATCCGATCTCCCACTTGTAGGTTGAGCGTTTGGGCGCGGCCTGCCCGTAGTTCAATCACTTGGTCAACCAAATCGTTAGGACCATAGGTGGGGCAAGTCGATGCATCTGTCTCACAGGGGGGCACTTGATCCGCGATCGCAACCACTTTGCCCTGATACAAAAACACCATATCTAAGGGAACAGGGACGTTCTTCATCCAGAAATTCACGGTTCTAGCGGGCGAAAAGGGAAACAGCATCCCTTGGTCGTCGCTGAGTGCTGGACGATACATCAGTCCCATGGCCTGTTGTTGAGGGGTTGACGCCACCTCTAGCCGAATGATTTGATCGGCAATTTTGGCTTGGGCGGAGACTGGCAGATATTGCCCCACCTTGGCGGATGCAGCAACGGGGGCCGCAGAGGCAATGGGCACATTGACTGTAGACGAGGGAGCACAGCCTAGGAGAACCATGCTCAAGCCCAAACAGCTCAGACCGATCGTGGTTGAGCGTAGATTCATCCTGGCTGAGCGGAGACTAAACTTCCCGCAAAACATATCCCACACCCCGAACGGTTTGAATGAGTCGCTTTTCGCCCTCATCTTCAATTTTGAGCCGGAGGTAACGGATATAGACTTCAATAACATTGGACTCTCCCACAAAATCGTAGCCCCAGACATTTTCTAGGATTTGCTCACGAGTCAGGACTTCACGGGAGTTTTCCATGAGGAATTTCAAGAGATCGAATTCCTTCATGGTGAGATCAATGATGCGACCATTCCGAAAAGCCTGCCGTGTCCCTAAATCCAACATCAGGTTACTAAACCGCAACACCTCCTGCTGGGGAACGTCCGTGCGCAGGTAATGTTTGACCAGTCGCAAAAAGTCGTCACTGCGGTAGGGCTTCAAAAAATAATCATCAGCTCCAGACTCAAGACAGGCAACTCGATCGTCCACAGTATCTTTATTCATCAGCAACAAGACAGGCATTCGCAGCCCCTGCTGACGTAACGATCGACAGAAATCCAGACCCGAATCTCCCGTTAACATGCGATCGACAATCACAAGGGCAGGTTGAGCATCTAGGGTCGCTCGCAGTGCAGCGTGGGAATCATTCACCACGCGAGCATCATAGCCAGACTCCTGCAAATCAACCCTTACACTGTGGGCCAAGAGTTCATCGGGTTCCACGATCAGGACGCGGGGGGAAGAATCCAGAAGAGTACTACTCATAGGGCTTGTCCTAAGGGAGGGCCTCTGAGGTCACAGAGGAACTGGAAGAAATCACTAAGATCGCATGATTAAATACTGCATGACTAAACAACACATCACTAAAAGGATGCTCTGTTAAAGCAATTTTCAGAGCCCAAGAAAGCACGATCGCGGAACCTCACAACTCAACGGTTGCTGGGCTGGTGAAAAAGCTGCATTAGAAAAAATTGCATTGAATAAATGAACTCAATTTTTTCCTATTGTACGCAGTCTGCCTAATTTGTGTAGGTTTCCTTCCCCTCCCACCAGGACTTACCGCCCAGAGGACTGATCGGCATTGAAGGGCTTTGCGACATGGGCTAACCCCCAACCTAATTTGTCTCGTAATAAATTAAAAAATTCTGGATTTTGCAGCCGGACAAATCGCGCTGGGTAATGGGATTTTTGAATACAAACTCGATCCTCAGGCATCACGTAACAGCCAGCGTTGCCATCGGCTACCAGCACCAAGCGATTGGGCGTCGCCGGAAAAATCGTCACTGGCTCGGTGTTACTAAACACTAAGGCACGGGAAGCCAAGGAGTGCGGGCAAATGGGAATCATACACATGACCGGAATCCCCGGCGTAATCACTGGGCCGCCAGCAGATAGGGAATAGGCCGTGGAGCCCGTTGGTGTCGATAAAATGATCCCATCAGCGGGAATATCAACGCGACTATTGCTGCCAATTTGTACTTCAAAGTGGCACATGCTAGTGAGCGGCTCTCGGTGGATCACCATTTCATTCAAACAGAGGGCTTCCCACATCAGGCTATTCTGACGATAGACCTGAATTCGCAGCATGGTACGTTCTTCGACATGGTAGCGATTACCTAAAACCTCTGCGATCGCGGTATCTAAGTCTGTCGCCAACACCTCCGTCAAAAAGCCCAAATGCCCCGTATTCACTGCTAATAGGGGAATTCCACAGGGTGCAACCTGGCGAAACGCTGACAGAACGGTTCCATCTCCCCCCAACACCACTGCAAATTCCACGGCTTTGTCAAACCCCGGCGGCACTAGGCGATCGATCGGGGTATGACAAACGGGAGCACTGGGATCGGAATACCCTAAAATGCCACCTTCACCTGTGGCCGTCACCACTGTCCAACCCGCTTGGGTGAGCTTAGCCTGAAGCATATCTGCGGCTTGGCAGGCTGTTGGCTTTTGGTCGTTATAGATAATGCCAGCTTTCGGCACAGGGATACCCGCATGAAAGGCTAAATGAACGAAAGAGGCCAACCGAAAGGATGACCCTAGACAGTAATCATCCATTTTTGACTAATTTGGCAGCCTCAAGTTTTAAGTTCCGTTACTTTTTCAAGTGGTTAAAACCGAGGGTAGTTTTTTTTGTTGGCTTTTTTCTTTTTGGCCTGCTCTTGGGCGTACTCCACTTCCTTCAACTTCTTGAGAATACGGCTGAAGTACTCTTGCATGTACTCTTCCAAGGTGGACATCTCTTGGGGATCGAGACCAAAGACCTTATAGACTGCTTCCATGGAAGTGGTCAGGGCTTGGCCAGTCGCGACAACTTCTGTAAACGCGAGGCGATCGGAAATGTTCCAACTCCACTGGAAGAATTTGGTCATTTGTCGGGCTGCCCGCAGAACTTGAATCGGCACCTTGGTGACCTTGGCGTCCTTCCCCGAAAGTCGTTCACACAGCTTAATAATTTCGTAGCCGTCCCACGCCCGTGGCCCCACCACTGGGAAGGATTGACCTTCCGTTTCTGGGACTTTCAACGCCTGGACTGCGAACTTCGCAATGTCGATCGTATCCATGAACGCCAAGGGAGAGGTTTCACCCACCACCCAGACCGCTTGATTTTCCAAGATGGGAATCGCGTACTGGCCGATCAGCCCTTGCATGAAGCCACAGGGCCGCAGAATTGTATAGTTCAGCCCAGATTCCTGAATAAATTTTTCCGTGCAGGTTTTAATTTGCATCAACGGCACATCGGGGTACTTCTCGCAATCCAAGATGGAGAAGAAGATTAACCGATCGCAGTCCGACTTCTGCATGGCTTGGATCAAGTTGACTTTGCCGTCCCAATCCACCTGTTTGATGCTCAGAGAATCAGTGGCGCGTGCAGTCGATGCATCAATGACAGCAGTCACTCCCTCCAGGGCTGCGGGTAGGGTGTCCGGTTCGCAAAGATTGCCATAGACCAACTCTGCCCCCCACTCTTTCAGAAAAGCGGCTCGCTTAAAGCTCCGAACCATACAGCGAACTGAGTACCCTTCATCCAGGGCACGGCGAGTCACCTGTCTTCCGAGAGTGCCCGTAGCACCGATAACTAAAATGCTCATGGAGGGTTCGTGACAAAATGTTAACTTTTCGTCAAATTCTATCAGAAATCCTGGGAGCTGTCTGAGGGGATACAAAATCTCAGGGGATACAAAAAAGGGCAACGGCTCCAGAGCAGAAATTTCAAAGAAAGTTTCTACCGCCGATCGCCCTTGCCCCTTGAGATTGAGGATGAATTGAATTTATTCTTCGCCGCCTTGTAATTTCAGCAGGGCAAAACCCACTGCTAGCCCAACCAGAATCAATGAAAATGCCAAAAACGCAGTATTAAATAGTTCGCCCATTGCATGTTCTCCCAAGACCTACAAGTTCTCCCAAAACTAGGAGAGTGGCTTAGATAAACCAAGCCTGCATGAAGTATTTTAGACCAGTTGGGACTACGCAATGGGGAATTCGGTATGGGGCCAGGGGAAATTCGGCGACCAAGGTTAGTCATCAGTCTAGGGGATCCGGCAGGAATCGGCCCTGAAGTTGTCCTCAAAGCTTTAGCGGATCCTGAAATCGCAGCGGTGGCAGAAGTAACGATCGCGGGATCTCGATCGATTCTCGAAGCCACCTATCAGCGATTACAGCACCAGGGCGTGGCATTACCCGATTGGGCGGATTTGAATGACTGGGAAGTGCCGATCGATCCCACGACACTCACCCAGATTGAAATGGGCCTGGGCAATGCCGCCAGTGGAGCAGCTAGTTTTCGGTATTTAGACGCCGCGATCTCCGCAACCCTGGCAGGGCAATTTGACGGCGTGGTGACGGCTCCCATTGCCAAATCCGCGTGGAAAGCGGCGGGGCATTGCTATCCGGGGCAGACGGAGTTGCTGGCGGAACGGGCCGAGGTTGCACAATTTGCCATGGCGTTCGTCGGTCGATCGCCCCATACAGGTTGGATCCTCCGGGCCTTACTGGCCACAACCCATATTCCCTTAGCTGAAGTTCCCAATGCCCTCACCCCAGAGCTGTTGGATCACAAGCTGGCTTTACTAATTCAGTGTCTGCACCAGGATTTCGGGCTCTCTCAACCCAGAATCGCGATCGCGGGACTGAATCCCCACAGTGGCGAACAGGGGCAACTTGGCCGGGAAGAGGTCGATCGGTTGAACGCATGGTTCACCCAAGCGCAACAAAAATTTCCCCAAGCAACCTTAGAGGGGCTGCTCCCCCCGGATACGATGTGGGTCAAACCGGGACAGGCTTGGTTCAATCCTCAAGCAACGGTCAAGGCCCACGACGGTTACTTGGCGCTGTACCACGATCAGGGCTTGATTCCGGTGAAGCTGATGGCCTTCGATCGGGCCGTTAACACCACGATCGGGCTGCCCTTTGTGCGCACTTCCCCCGACCATGGAACGGCCTTTGATATTGCAGGCCAGGGAATTGCTGATGCCACTAGTATGAAGGAGGCTATCTGGTGGGGCGCGCAGCTCGCCCAAGCTCGATTTTTCAAGTCTTAGTTTAAGCACCAGGTCAGGTATTGGTTCAATCGTTAGTTCAAGCATCAATCGCTTTGGGGGCCAGGGATGAAAGGGGAATTTTACCTGTGGGGCAGCTTTGTTTTATTAACCATCGCGCTCTCGGCTTGGGTGTTTCCTGCGATCGCGAATTCGGCGAGTGAATTGCGGCAGCGGGGGTTAGCCCTACGCGCCCAAGGAGACTACGGCGGTGCGATCGGAGCCTTTGAGCAAGCGATACAACTGGAGCCCCAGAATTTAGACAATCAACTGCTGCTGGGCTGGACGGTGTATAAGGCAGGCGATCGCGAGCGGGCTGCCCAGGTGCTCTCCCAGGTGACGACTAAAAATCCCTTTGCGGTCAATGCGTGGAATGCGCTGGGAATTGTGGATTTGGTATCCGGCAATGTCCATAGTTCCGTGGGATCCCATCTTTGGGCGACGATGCTGAATCCCAAAAATGAAGTTGCTCATTACAATCTCAGTTTGGCCTTGACTCGTTTACAAGCCTTCGATCGGGCGATCGCCCATGGCGAAGTAGCCACCCGCTTGGAACCGGACAATCCCCACACCTGGCTTGCCCTGGCGATCGCCCTGGCGGCCACCGATTCTAACCAAGCCAAGCAACATTACCGTAAAGCCATGGCCTTAAACCCAGGGCTAGAGAATCCGGAAAATCGCGCGATCGACCTACAAGAGGCTGGTTTCAGTCCAGAACAAATTCAACAGGTTCAAGCCTTAACCCAGCGGTAATCCCTCACTAATCCTTCATTCCACTGTTCCTGGATCCCGCCCCCCTTACACAGAAGTCATCAGCCTTTGGGTAACGGGGCCGCCCACCCCAAACGAGTCGGCTGTTCATAAACACGCTTGAGGGTGTTGATGTCACGCGGGGAAATTTTGGGTGGCTGCTTGACCTGGGAGAAATACAGCACATCCGTTTCCTGGGGACTATGCCCCCAAATCCCCAATGCATGACCCAATTCATGGCGGGCAGCGGCGAGTAACGTCTCCTTGGGCTGGCCCGATCGAAGGGCGATCGTGCAGCGATGGCGCAGCTTCGGTTGATTAATCACTTGGCTAGAGGAAGATTGGCTAGACTCCGGTTGCTGCCAGTACAGCTCGTAGCGGGTTTCCGCCATGCGTACCCGAGGAATCTCACGGGTTCCCGGGGTCCATTTCAGCGGCAAGCTAGACCGTTGAATTTGAATATCTGCCTGGGTTCGATCGTCCGTCAACGCCAGCGGTAGATAGGCCGTCCAGTCGCGAATGGCTTGGTCAACCTGGTCTTGCCAAACCTGTTCAGCCTTTGATTGGGCGGACTCCACATAAACTTGCACGGGAAATCTAGACCAAATTAGAGCCCCCACAGGTAACGCCTGCACTTGATCAAAATAATCCCCCGATCGATCTTCCCACTGAGCCAAGGCAGGGGGTAATGGGTGAATTTGTAATTCCGGTAACGATTTAGGAGTCAATGCAGGCGTCGCGATCGAGTGAGATCCCGGAGACCCGACCATTGCAACACACAACAAAACGATCGTAGTGACAATCAACCACGATCGTTTTAGCCGTAGGACTTTTCTAGGCCAATTTTTTTGAGTCCAAAAGGTCTGTGGTTTCAGCGCTTCTCGTTGCCGAGCCATTTATGCTTTGAGCCACCCCGCGCTCAGCACGATCGTCAACCCCATAAACATAACGAATAGCGTCCAAGTCACCCGATTCAGGGTCACTTCAGCACTCTTGGTACTGGTGAACAGTTGAGCCTGTCCCCCAAGTCCGCCTAGCCCATCGCCCTTGGGGCTGTGAAGCAGCACTAAAACAGACAGTCCAACGGCGGAGAACATCCAAAGGACTTTGATGACATTGATAAGGTTCATGGAGATAACGCTGAAAAAATGAAACAGAAACTAAAGCGACTACTAACCGCTACTAACGGCTAATTTTAACCGGGGTTCGATTGGCACGCACATCAAAGTCAGCGGACTGAATCATCGATCGACCGGTCATTTCCTCCGGCTGGGGTAGCTTGAGGATTTCTAAAATGGTCGGTGCAATGTCAGACAAGCGACCATCCGATCGTAGGGACACATCGGTTCCATGGCCAGGAATCTTCAGACCTTCCCCTTCCACCAAAATAAAGGGCACCAGGTTACTAGTATGGGCCGTCCAAGGATTGCCCTCTTCATCCCACATCATTTCCGCATTCCCGTGGTCAGCAGTGATGATTGCAGTGCCTCCTGCCCCATTGACCGCTGACAGCAGGTGCCCCAGGTAGTGATCCACTGTTTCTAGGGCTTTTACCGTCGGTTCCATTTGGCCCGTATGCCCCACCATATCGGGGTTTGCATAATTGATCACAATCAGCGAATAGATTCGCTTTGCGATCGCCTGAATGGCCGTTTGGGTCACCGCATCGGCGGACATCGTAGGAGCCATATCGTAGGTCGGCACCATGGGACTCGGCACCAATTCCCGATCTTCCCCAGTGAAGGGTTGCTCTAAGCCACCGTTAAAGAAATAGGTGACGTGGGCGTACTTCTCAGTTTCTGCAGTACGGAACTGCTTCAGACCTTGTTTGGCAATGACTTCGCCCAGAATATTGGTCATACTCATGGGTTCAAAGGCCACTAGAACAGGCAAGGAGCCGTCGTACTGTGTCATCGTGGCAAAGGTCAGCGGCTGAATCAATTCCCGCTCAAACCCGTTAAACTTCGGATCCACGAAAGCTTGGGTCAACTGGCGGGCTCGATCGGGGCGGTAATTGAAGAAAATCACGCCATCACCCGGATCGACGGTGCCGGGGGCAACTCGGGTTGGCAGGATAAACTCATCGGTTTTGCCGTTGGCATAGGCCGCTTTCAGAATTTCCGAGGCCGATCGGCCATCAACTTCACTGGCCTGGGTCATCACATCGTAGGCCAACTGCACTCGATCCCAGCGCCGATCGCGATCCATGGCATAGTAGCGTCCACTGATCGTGACAATTTTGCCAATACCACATTCATCGATGTAGGACTGCAAGCGATTGATCGAAGCAATACCATCCGTTGGCAGCGTATCCCGGCCATCGGTAATGGCGTGGATACACACCTCAGAGATGCCTTGAGCTTTGGCCAAATCCAAGAGACCCAACAGGTGATCTAAATGGGAATGGACTCCCCCTTCAGAGCAAAGACCGACAAAATGCAACTTGCCTTGGCTCGCTTGAACCGCTTCACAAACTTTAACCAGTGCAGCATTGCGGAGGTGGGCACCCGTTTCAACCGCATCAGAAATTCTGACAAGTTCCTGGGGAACAACACGGCCTGCACCAATGTTAAGATGGCCTACCTCTGAGTTTCCCATTTGCCCATCAGGCAAGCCCACATCTTTCCCAGAAGTCCGAATGAGTGTATGTGGATAGACCTTCGTAAGACTGTCCATGACCGGGGTTTTTGCTGCGGCGACTGCGTTACCGTCCAAGGCTTCGCGATGCCCCCAGCCATCTAAGATGATCAGCACCACAGGAGAAACAGGCACCTGTGCCATATAATTTTCGCCCTTTTATCTACTATCCTCCGGCGATCATACCACTGGAACTTAATTGCACAGTCGGTTGAGTGGATTAGAAAATCAAGGGCAGAGTTTACAAAACTAAATATTTATCTTAAAAATTTCTAAACATTTTTCCGTTCAGTCGTGGCTTGCTCCTAGGCGAAAATCGTTGTGAGTTCCCACCACAGGGGGAACCCTAATTGTTAGTCGATCGCATGACTGCCCCACCTCAAGATGAATTATTGAAGTCAATCTATAGTTAACTTAAGAATTGATCAAGATTCACGGGGCCGTCGTCAATCAACGAGGATGCAGTCTGTTCAGCACGAGTTCATCCAGCAGGGCGATGGGTGTTCATCGGATGAAAGAGGTATCTTGATTAGACTGGCGGGGTTAGGCTGCAATCGTTAAGAACCGCAAGATTGGCGATTGGCTGCTCGTTCGTTGGTATCCGTTGTGGCCGAGATCGAGACTCTGCACAATTCCTGACGCCCGTTTGCCGTAATCTCAAATGGAGAACGCTTTCGCGATCGTGCACTGATGACTGTTGCTAGAACCGTTTGCTTAGGCTTTTTAGCGGTAATTTTTATCGGAGCCCTTTTGTTAGCCATGCCATTTTCCTTGGCAGGCGGATACCCAGAAGGTTGGCTCAAGGCATTTCACATTGGGTTATTCACATCGACGTCTGCTGTCTGTGTAACGGGGTTATCCGTTGTAGATGTGGGGAAATATTTCACGATTTTTGGTCAAATTATCCTGGCGCTCTTAGCTCAAATCGGCGGCCTTGGGTATATGACCGCCACAACGGTCTTACTGCTACTCCTGCGCAAGCGTTTAGGACTGCGAGACAAAATTGCGATTCAACAGTCCCTGGATGTCGCCGGACTCTCAGGTTTGCCAGCGTTAATTAAATCCATCATTGCCACTACCTTAGTCTTTGAGGTGGCAGGGACGCTATTGATGCTGCCCACCTTTTCGGATCCCAGCCAGTTACCCCCCAATCCGGCCATGTGGCCAACCTTTATTCAGCAGGGAGGCTTGACCCCCCTCAAGTCACTCTGGCTGGCCCTATTTCATAGTGTCAGTGCATTTAATAATGCGGGTTTTGGGCTGTTTGCCGATAACTTGATGGGCTATGTCCGTTCCGTTCCCATCAGTCTTGCGATTTCCGGTCTGATCATTTTCGGTGGGATTGGCTATCAGGTGATTATGGAAGCCTTCTTTTGGCTCCGCAATCGCACTAAAGGAGAATCCCGTAGAACGGTTTTTTCTTTGAACTTCAAAATTGCAATTAGCACTACAATCGCCCTTCTTGGGATTGGCACGATCGCCTTTTTACTCACGGAACTCACCAACAGCCAGACCCTTGCGCCCTTACCGCTCTGGGATAAAGTGCTGGCAGCTTGGTTCCAGTCGGTTACCCCTCGTACAGCGGGATTTAACACGATCGACATTGGCAAAATGACGGCGACGGGACTATTCATCACCATCATTTTGATGTTTATTGGAGCCAATCCTGGGGGAACCGGGGGAGGCATTAAAACGACAACCTTTCGCATTCTGGTCAGTTGTACCACAACGGTTTTGAAGGGCAAAGAGGAAGTCCTGTGCTTCCAACGCCAGATCCCGATCGCGCTGATTCTCAAGGCCGTGGCTGTTGCCCTTGGCTCCGCTCTGACTGTGGCCCTCTCTACAACATTGCTGACTCTCACCGACCCTCAGCAACCCTTTATGCATCTCTTTTTTGAAGCGATGTCTGCCTTCGGCACTGTGGGGTTGTCCGCCGTGGGAACGGCTAACTTAACGCTGCTGGGTCAACTGATCCTGATTCCCACGATGTACATCGGTCGTGTCGGGGTTCTACTTCTGATGAGTGCAATTTTGGGAGATCCCAAACCCAGTTTCGTGAAGTACCCTGAGGAAAATTTGTTAGTGGGCTAGGAATTTTATAGTGGGCTAGGAATAGTGGGCTAAGAATTTATAGTGGGCTAGGAATTGACCCGTTTTTTGGGCAATTATGCTAATTTCTGGGCTAATTTTGATGTTGCCTCTGCATATTGAATTATTTCTGGAATCCCCACCATTTGGAATCCCTACCCATTGCTGACATCCCCACCACTTGGAATCCCTACAATCTGGAATCCCTGCAACGTCGTTTGGCTCGATCGAGATTTTTCTGTTTCATTGATCCTACATTTACCCATCCCTAGATTCTTTTGAGGCTCACCTGTGGATCTTTCTTCTCTTGGTTTTTTTAATACCCTCCGCTTCGATCGCAAAAATCGTCAGTTCGCTGTGATTGGCCTCGGTCGGTTTGGCCGTGCTGTCTGTAGTACCCTCCATAGCCAGGGCTATGATGTTCTGGCGATCGACTCCGATGAAGGCCGAGTGTCCCAAGCGCTGAACGATCGCATTGTTGCCCATGCCCGCGCCATCGATTCCACCCAGCCCAGTGCCCTTGCTGAAGCCGGTATTTTTGAGCAGGATACGGTGATTGTTGCCATTGGCAACTACATCCAGGAAAGCATTATTACCACCCTGAATGTCAAAGAGGGGGGAGTGACCCATGTTGTGGCCAAGGCGTCCTCAGAAATTCATGTGACCCTGCTGAAAAAAGTGGGGGCTGATCATGTGATCTTTCCCGAACATGATGCCGGCTGCTCCCTGGCGCGATCGTTAACTAAACCTGGCATTTTGGAACGCTTTGAGCTGGATCCAGACAGCAGTATCGTGGAAGTAATTACGCCGGAAGAATTTGATGGTAAAACGATCGCCGAACTACAACTGCGATCGCGCTACGGAGTCAACCTAGTTGCTTTTAGCAAAGATAAGAAATTTGTGGTCAATCCCGACCCGACGACCCCCCTTCGGAAGGGAACCGCCATTGTTGTCATTGGGGCAAATAAGGATATCGATCGTTTGCCCATTTAGCTTAAAACCGGCAACCCAATCTCCGAAACACACCCAATCTCCGAAACAAAAAAGGGAGGAAATGTTGTACAGACATTTCCTCCCTTTCCAAGTTTTTGCTTCTAATAACTGAACGGTTCTAGTCACAACTAATGCGGTAGTAGCTGACCCGGCAAGAACTGGACAGGATTAGCTAGCCCGATCGCTTACCTTACCCGCATAGGATAGGGACTGCATAGTTGCAGGCAATGCCTCCCGTAGGCCGCGCTTAGTCACCACCCATTCCGTATTGCCAACCAGGTGGTCATAGATAGCAATGATGGCAATCATATTTTTAAACACGCAGTAGGCCGGAATAAAGAGACAGTAGGCGATGTAAGCCACAACCGATTGCCGACTCGATCGCGATCGCAGATGCCAAGCTGTCAAAGTTTGGAATGGGCCACTCATTAAGGTCAACAGCGTGGTTGACCAGAAAAAGACATCGGAAATCGGGGGGGCTTCGGTCTCGGCCAAGGAAAATCCCAGCAAAAGGGGAAAAATTTGGAGAGCCACAAAATGAAACGCCGCACTGTAAATCAAGAGCATGGTCCAGTAGGCTTTCTGCCAACCGTCCAACTTATTCGATCGCAGCAACGGCATTTGATAGCGCAAGGCAACTTCTAGCCAACCCTGGGCCCATCGTTTGCGTTGGAACCAAAACGATCGCAAATCCACCGGAGCCAACTCAGTCGTGATAATCCTTGGATCGTGAACCAGCTGATGACCACGAAGCAAGGTTCGCAAGGTGGCATCAATATCCTCGGTCATCATTTCCGGCTGAAACTTAGTCCGGCGCAGAACCGAAGTTCGCCAATACCCGTTGGATCCACAGAACATCCCCGTATCCACCAGCAGTGATTTAGCAGGATGGCTGACCCCATACATGCACTCAAACTCGACTGCAATCATCTGGGTCAGAAAATTGCTGCCGTAGTTGCGGATGACATTGCGGCCTTGAACCACAGAATATTCACCACTCTGCAACCAGCCCCAAGCACGCTCTAGGCAGTCGGGTTCCGGACGATGATCGGCATCCAAAATTCCTGTAATCTCGCCCTTCAAGGTTTTGATCACAGCGTTCAAATTCTCCGCCTTCGATCGACTGCCTTCGACAGACACAAGGCGCAATTCAGGATACTGATCTGCAAGACGCTCCAATTCATCTTCCACGGGCAAGCGAGTTGGCGTGTTGTAGGCCAAAACCAACTCCAAGCCACCGCCAGGACGATGCAAAGTCGCCAAAATATATTTCAGCGTATCTAGAATAATGTGTTGCTCATTCGGCAAATAGGCAACAACCACTAAAGAACAGCGTGGCATTTCCTGTAGGTTGACAGGAGTGGGTAATACGCCCTCTGGCCTTCGCCGACGAAATCTTAGAATCTGCTGAATAATGCCTAGTTTCGGCTTCCTTCTCGGAAGCTTTGCAGAATAGGCCACGGCGGTTGCGATCGCTTCACCAATCACCACCCCAGAGGTCAGCAAATACAACACTGGCATAACCCAATGGAGGGCTTGCAGGTTGCCTTCATTTTTCAAAACCCAGTAGTAAAAGACCGTTGGCAAACCAATCACTACCACATGGGTAAAGACGATTTTGTCAACAACGTCACCAAACAGTACAAACGGCTTTTGCAGCAGTCCCTTCCTCATAGTTTTATAAGCATCAAGGGTTCTTATAGAGAGAAACCATGCACAAGCGGCCCTGTCAAACCATAGTGAGCAGAAACCTATAGCGAAGGGAAAACTTAGCTGGTTAAGGCTTGCGCTTAACCCAACTGCTCCGAGGAGATGGGCACGGCAGCTAGCAGCCAAGGATCAAAATACTTAGACTTATCGATACGTTGCGATCGATGATCTAACACTTGTTTGACCAAGGCTCCCAAAAGCTTTGTGTAGCATACTCCATAACGCGATAGGTAAGATCACTCAGGCTAATAAAATCTTGGTACTCGTGGACGAGCAGGAAATTATTAGCGATGGTGAGGCCGTTGTACAAGGGAACGCTGTCGAGCGAAGACAGCGCGTGTGAGGAGGGAATGTGAGATGCAAGGGTGTGGTTCTGACAACCACCCCTGACGATACAAAAAACCAATCACTAAAACTACTAAAACAGTAACCAATAATTGGCAAGAAATATCTGTTAACAAGTAACTGAATTAACGGAATTTCTGAAATTGACCTCGATCGCCCCCAAAATAATGATGCAAACCGATGTTCTCGTGATTGGTAGTGGGATTGGGGGGTTGGTAGCAGCAGCCCTCTTGGCACGTTACGGCAAGCGTGTCGTCGTCTGTGAGAGCCATAGTACGCCCGGTGGAGCTGCCCATAGCTTCTCTCGACAGGGGTTTCACTTTGATTCAGGCCCCTCATTCTACTGTGGATTAGGGGAGCCTGCCTCTCTCAATCCGCTTCAGCAAGTGCTGAATCGCTTGGGAGAAGCGATTCCAACTACCCCCTATGATCCATTAGGACATTATCATTTTCCGGAAATGACGGTGCCAATTTACGGCAGTTGGGAGCGTTATCGATCGGAAATTGCTCAAATTACGCCTCAGGGCGCACAGGAACTCGATCGATTTCAGCAGCAATTACTCAAACTCTATGATGGACTCCGGAACATTCCAACCCTAGCCCTGCGATCGGACTGGCAACTATTTCCCACCTTGTTCACCCAGTATCCCAAGGGCTGTCTACAACTCCTGCATCGATTGCCACTGCTTGGCTTGTCCGCAGGACAAATCCTGGATCAAACGGTGCAAGATCCCTGGGTACGGCGTCTAGTGGATTTGGAATGCTTTCTGTTATCTGGCTTAAAAGCCCACGGTACGGTTGCTCCAGAAATGGCGTTTATGTTTGGCGAACGGGGACAATGGCCGATCGATTATCCCGTGGGGGCAGCCAAGCGATCGTGAACGCATTAGTCCGCGGTTTAACCAAGCATGGTGGCCAATTACGCCTGAATGCCCACGTGGAAAAAATTCTTGTGCAGAATCGCCAGGTGCAAGGGGTTCAACTACGCAATGGGGAACGCATCCAAGCGGCCACTGTCATTTCCAACGCCACCCGTTGGGACACCTTTGGTCAGCTATTACCGCCCGATCGTTTACCCGATCGTTTGCGGCAACCCATTTTGCGAACCCCGGCGATCGCGAGTTTTATGCACTTGCACCTCGGGATTCGGGCAGATGGCTTAGAGGAGCTAACAGGTCACCACGTGGTCGTTCATGATGATCGACAAGATATTACCGTTCCCGGCAATACCTGTATGATCTCCATTCCTTCCATCTGGGATCCGACCCTTGCACCACCGGGACACCACGGGATCCATGCCTATACGCTGGAATCCTACCCGCCTTGGCAGCAAACCGCAGATTATGTAACCCAAAAACGGCACAAAGCGGAAACCCTGTATCGTGCACTGGAACGGGTGATTCCTGACCTGCGATCGCGGGTGGTTCTTGAACTGATTGGCACCCCATTAACCCATGCCCGCTACCTGCGACGATATCAGGGAACCTATGGCCCTGCGATCGCAGCGGGTGTAGGTCAATTCCCCAGTTGTCACACACCGATCCAGGGGCTGTACTGTGTCGGCGACAGTACCATGCCCGGAATTGGTGTCCCTGCCGTCGCTGCATCGGGCATCCTCTGCGCCAATACGTTGGTCTCTCCTACTCAAACCATGGCGCTTCTGCGAGAGTGCTAGCGATAGGTCAATTGAACAGTAATTTGTCCAGTCTGGGCTTGCATCCTTGGGTCACCCTGGACAATGGGTTTGTCGTAACATTCTGGGTACGCTTATGGCGGCTATTTTGCTGGAATTTCGGGGGGAGTTAGCTGCTTTAGGCTCGGCGCTAATTTGGTCGATCGCCGCGATCGTCTATACCACCCTGGGACAACAGTTTTCTCCCTTGATCCTCAACTTTACGAAAGGCTGGCTAGCCTTGGGGATGCTCATTTTGACGCTGTTGCCTCAACTAATCCTGGGCCACACTCTACCGCCCCAAGCCATGACTTTGCTGATCTTCAGTGGAGCCATGGGCATTGGTTTAGGAGATACCGCCTATTTTGCAGCCCTGAACTGTATTGGCCCCCGCCGTAGTTTACTGATTACCAGTCTCTCTCCAGGGCTAACTGCGCTTTTATCCTGGCAATTTTTGCAGGAAGCCCTGTCCCTTGCTGCATGGCTGGGAATTGCTCTCACATTAGGCGGGGTTGTCTGGGTCACCCTAGAACGCAGCCAACCGGAGGAAACGCGCAACCTTCGGTATCGCCGTGGGGTGATTATGGCCATCCTGGCAGCCGTTGGACAGGCGATCGGGGCTGTACTCTCCCGCGCTGCACTGTTAAATAGCTCTGTTGACCCGCTGTGGAGCACCTTGCTCCGTTTAGGGGGTGGCACGATCGTTTTATTTGGGTGGATCCTGATCCAGCGACAGGCTCGGGAAATCACTAAACCGCTCCATCCCCGGCGCATCTTTGCAACGATCGCCATCACAGCCTTTTTCAGTACCTATATTGGGATCTGGCTCCAACAAGTTGCCTTTAAACACACCGCCGCAGGCATTGCGCAAGCACTCAATAGCACCAGTCCTCTCTTTATCCTACCGTTTGCGCTATTTTTGGGCGATCGTCTCTCCCTCCGGGCCATTTTAGGAGCGCTGACCGCTTGTGGGGGAGTTTGGCTCCTCTTCCAAGGCCGATGATTCACTTTACTTTTAAAAAATCAAACAGTAAGTTTTATACAATAAGGAGGATGCCAAAATAAACATCAACCTAATTTCTCGGTATCTAGTCGATCAGTTCTTACTCGAACAAAAATAAGTGCCGTTGAGGTTGAATTTTGGTCTAGTTGATGAAGTGGCACAGGGAAAACGAAGAACTCATTTAGCAAGCCTTAGGCTGAGAGCGATTACTTTTCCAGGTATACCACTCTGTGAATTTTCGGAAGCTACACAACCTATAGCTAGCAAAATTCCGTATTCATCCGAGGTCGTTATGGGTTAACCCTCAGCACAATAATGCCAAGGAGAGGTTATCTCCAGAGCACTCAGGATGATGATGGTTTATTGCCAGGAAAACCTAACATAGCAACTCTATTTGCTTTAGTTAAGGTTGCCTCTACCACTCAGTTGTTATTCATCCGCACTTCAGGAGACTGTATCCATGGAAATGTTGGCCTTTGCGATACTCACTTGCTACTTCCTGGTCATGCCAATCCTATTTCTGAAATGGTTAGGCTTCTTTATGCAGGATCAGAACATGTCCAAAACTGAGAGAAAATTATCCTGGGCTGTTCTGACCATTGCGACGCTATTTTGGCCACTGACACTCCCCCTCGCCTATTTGGAACTTTTAGACAAGGTCAAGCGCTACGAACGGAGAGCCAAAATGGTGGGCGTGTCTCTCAAAACCCTATCTGACCCAACATTTTAAGTTTGATAAGTTTGAAGAGGGTAACAAGATTTCTATTTAGACTGCAACTGTGTCTAAGTGCACCTTTGCAGTTTTTTTGTCAATTCCAACAGCCATAGGATGCCATACCTCTCGATATCACCCAGCCCTATCCTGTAATCCAAACCTCTCTCCAAATAGATGAATAATTGTAAACTACAGTTGCAAAGAAGTGTGAATTCAAACGTTAATTCGAACTTAAGTTATACTGATCAACGATAGTTAACGGTTATTCTCTGTAAGTACGATTTATTTTTGTTGTTCAGTTAGCAGATTTAAAAACCTAGTCTGCACTAAAGTGTCAGATATTATCGGTGTGTTTCGGAGTGGATGTCTTAAATTGCGTCACAGGCCACTGAATGCGTGATTTAGGATTGTTGGTTAAAATTGTTTGAGTTGGTATCAATTTAGCTGCTTGACTGAATCATCGGATTGATTTGGATTGATTTGACTACCAGGAACTCTAGAGAGCTGTCGCATTTTTTGTAGAGATTGTCGAAACTAGCAACTAAAGCTAGTGTGCAATTGTGGGTAGCCTAATTTGAATCGTTTTTCCGCATGGAGACCCCATCGCATCACGATTCGGAACGGAGGAACCATTTATCCTTGGGGCTAATTCCAAGCTGCTTGGAAGAGACACCTTCCCGTCTTAGCCCGTCAGCTAACTCCGTCGGCCAAGGGAGGAGTACTCAGGACTCATCTTTCGACCCACCTCTCATCAGTCTGAAAATTTCGGAGAGGTTTAAGCTGTGAATATTTTATCGATGCTCGCTCGCCTTCAAGGCACTCTGACGCAAACGGATGTAGAGCAAATGATTTTGCTGTCATCCGATCGCCGATCTAGCGTTGAAGGCAAGGATATCAACCTCGTGGTTGGTTATTCCAATTCACCTAAAAGTCAGGCTGCGCTTGATCTGACCCTGTGGATTGCCCACCAAACGCGCTTAGCAACTAGTCAGTTGGTAACGGTGCAAGTTGTCTATGTGGTTGAAGATACACTGACGACTCCTTTCACTTCAGCGTCCGACTGGCGAACCATCAGTCGTGTTGATGCTAGGCGTGGTCAGGGCCTGCGTACTTCTGAAGCGGTTTTGAGTACATTGGGGGGAGACTCATCTTCCAGCCAGCGCCGCAGTAATGTTGCTGTCCTCGAAGCCCCCACCGATCGCATCCATCAATTTGAGCAAGCCGACCATATCCTTTGGCAAGCTCGATGTCTTGCAGATGAGTGGCGCGGCTCCCTGAAGACCCATCTTCGCTTTGGTCAAGTGGCTCAAGAACTCCGTCATGTCGTAACTGACGAAGAAGCAACGCTACTAATTGTGGGGTGTCAATCTACAAAAGCACCGCTCATTCGCCAATTAGGTAAAACGTTCCCTTGTCCCGTTTTAGGGGTTCCTGAGCTTGAGAATGAGTAGCTTGAGAAGGAGTAATTAGCAAGTGAGCCCCCAGTGGATTGGAGCAACCCACTTCTACCATCCCGCTTCCAGCCAGCATCTCACTGCCATACTCACTACCCTTCCATACTCACTAACCTAAAGTGCTAGAGGCCGTAATCAGGCCCAGTTATTGGGCCGATTATGCCGCAATATTCAAACCACCTAGGCTCAAAAGACTCAGGCTTCAAGCGCCCTAGTATTTCAAGCGCCCTAGTATTTATTTTGCAATTTAAATTTGTTGCATCACCTGAGGCAGTAAGGTCGCAGGTAGTTTAGATATTGCTATGTTTTGCCCAGGTAAGCCCAGTTGTTCGTGATAGGTGCGAACGACTTGTACAATACCGTCCAGTGCGGCCTCTTGGAGGTCTGCGTTGCTTCGCCAGCCGCTCCATGCCTGGAGGTGGTGATGGAGTGCGGCAGCTAAATATTCCGATCGCGTTGCCGTTTCCAAAGGTGCACGGTATTGGGTTACTGCTTGGTGATAAGCCGATGCGAGGTTGTGATGGGTTGCCCAAGGATCAAAATTGAGGCTGGTGCCGCCGGATTGATTTAGGCTTTCAACGGTATCCAGAGCAGCTAAATAAGCCACGATCGCGTCTTGGAGATAGGTCATTACATGATCGGGATGGGTGGTCGGATCGTTGGCTAGATGCCAGTAGGCCGTTCCCAAATTGTTTTGTGTAGCTGCATAGCCTGTAGGAACTACATCCGGTGTCCGATAGAGCAGGGCAACCCGATAGGCAGAAATCGCTAACTGGAGCAAATTTTGGGAAGTTTGCTCGATCGTTGAATTAAGGTTTTCACATTGCGACAAATTCCAGTAAGCCGTCCCGAGATTGTTCTGAATCATGGCATAGGGCAATGGCTGTTGTTCTGGATCATAAAAAGGTAAAGCAGCACTGTAAGCTGCAATTGCCTGCTGAAGGTTCGCAATGGGCTGTTGACACTGGGCCAAGCTCCAGTAAGTAGTGCCTAAATTATTTTGAATGGCAGCATAGCGTTGGGGATCCTGGTCCGCAGTACGATGCTGAATGGCAGCTATATAGGCATAAATCGATCGCTGGAGATTTGCAGCGGGATCTCGGTATTGTGCTAAGTCTCCATAGGCTGCACCGAGGTTATTTTGCACCATGGCGTAGTGCAAGGGGGTGTCTACCGGGTTAATTAAGGCGATCGCGGATTCATAGGTTGCAATTGCTTGAACTAGGGGTTCCTCCGGTGAGACTGAGGCAGAACTCAAGCGGCTCAGTAACCAATATAGGTTGGCTTGATCATTCAGCACTTCTGAACTGGTCTGGGGATCCTCAGACAAATGTTCAAGGGCTTGGGCGTAGGCTTGAATGCCCAAGGTGAAGTGATCTAGGGACGGATCTTGGTCGGCTCGATCGCGATACCAATCCCCCAAATGGCGATAGGCAGCGGCTAGATCGGAATGCCTCAACGGCTGTTGGTGACGCAAATATTCGATTTGCTGGATCCAACAGTTGGGCTGTAGGGGGAGTTCTTCCTGGGAACTGACCTCCGTTTCGGTCTCGGTCTCGCCCGAGGGAGCTGTTAAGTAATCCGTTGTCGGTTCTCCCAGCCCATTGTCCGAACCTATTTCTTCCCTGGCGATGGCAGCACTCATGTCAGAGCTTTGCACAACGGCAGCAAGCACGTAATCCGCTAAATCGTTTTCTGCGCAGGTGAGCGAGGTCTGTGACGGGACTGCCGGGGTTCCTAGGCGGGGGGAATGGGTCGCGAAGGTGGCGGGGGGCGGTGGCGCAACCGTATCAACTGCGGAACCTGTTTCAGCCAGTTGGGGGAATGGATCCCCTTCAAATTCAAAAATCCCCGTATGCCAGCGCCAAAATTCGGGGGCAGATTGTTGAATCGATCGAATCCAGGGCCGAGAAACCCAGACCACTAGGCTCCAAGGCGTTTCGCCATAGCCACGACCAAAGGCCCGCAGATGGTTTAAAAACGCGCGCTGGATGTGGGCGGGTTGGCGCGTCAATTTTTCAATGCCCAGAATTTGGAAGACAGGATGGATCGGCCGAGTTGGCTGATGCTGTAACCATTGAGCGATTTGACCGCGTAAGTCGGGGTGGGCGGTTTTGAGGTTTAAGCTCACAAAAGAGATTGGCTCTACGGAAATCGCCAATTGACTAGTCGCAGCCAATTCAGAAGAGTCCGAATGGGTGGGAATACATAAAAACTGACTCCCTGCATGGCGGGATTCCTGCTCTAGGAGGGCTGCCGTGCGATCGCGCAATGCCATATCATCGCAAACGGCTATCAGAAGCTGACGACGCAAGCGTAACCCCAACGTCATCCGAAGACGCGCATACACCTGTCGATTGCGGCTGGATAGGGAATGGGCAATCTCAGTCACAGAAAGACCAGAATTAGAGTGGCGGTCAGCGAGTAGCATTCAAGATAACCTAAGAGAGAAGCGATTGATCCATTTTGGAGGCAGGATTACTCTATAGTTCAGAGAACCCCATGGATTCTCAGGATGAAACCTGACAAACGGTACAGCCATCAAACGGTACAGCTATCAAAGGCTACGGCTATCAAACACTACGGCTATCAAACACTACGGCTATCAAACACTACGGCTATCAAACGCTACGGCCATAAAAAACCAGGCTCTGAATCTGTCATGCAGTCTGTTCACACAGTCCGTCAATCCAGAATTCACCTGCCTGGTTTAATTTAGCCACACAAAAGCTTTTTGAGTGCATCGACCCTGGAGCCACCCCACCAGTGATTTGCAGAGATGGGGTGTGGGATCTCGGCTCCAGTCCTCCTAGGACTCTTCACCGATCAGGAGACGATCGCAGCAACGGCAATCAAGCCACCTACTAGAACTGCGGTACCAATCCCCAGGATGAGGTACGTCCGTTTTTGGCTATCCGTCATCGGATCCGCTTGATACATTTTGGGCTCACGCGCAAAATTATTCAAACGTCCGTCATCATCCTTAACGTAAGGCATGTATTCTCCTCAATCTTTTCGGTCAACTGTAACAAGTTAGTGGGAATTACCCAGAAGATTTTTGCAAAACTCAGTAGTTCTTCACAGAAGTTTAGAGAACTTGCTAAATCTTAAGATTTGACCAATCTTTTTGACTAATCTTGAGGCTTGATAAATTCTTAGACCTCTTTGTTCAGAAGATCTAACACCAATGGAACGGTGGGTCTTCAGCAGAATGACGATCGGTGATTTCCCGTTGCCTGCGCCAGTGAACGACTGAACAAAGCGATCTCCTGATTACAGTCACCGCCTAATCAGTTAGTTATCCAGTAATGGTTCCTGTCAAGGGAGAGCTAGCGCTGGCATAGGCTTTCACAGGAATACGACCGGCTTGGTAGGCGAGTCGTCCGGCTCGAGTGGCTAATCCCATCGCCGCACCCATGGCTGCGGGATCCTGCGCCTGAGCGATCGCGGTATTGATCAGCAACGCCGAAGCGCCCAGTTCCATGGCCTGCGCTGCTTCACTGGGGGTGCCAATGCCCGCATCGACGACCACGGGCACCTGCGCATTCTCGATAATGATTTGGATATTGGCCAGGTTCCGAATGCCTTGTCCAGAGCCGATCGGAGACCCCAGCGGCATCACCGTGGCACAGCCGACTTCTTCTAATCGTTTCGCGAGTAAGGGATCGGCATTGATGTAAGGCAGCACTGCAAACCCTTCTTTAACCAATTGTTCCGCCGCTTGTAGAGTTCCGATCGGATCCGGCAACAGGTATTTCGAGTCGGGGATGACTTCCAGCTTGACAAAATTATTATCCTCTTGACCAAGCAATTTTGCCATTTCGCGCCCCAAGCGAGCCACTCGAATCGCGTCTTCCGCCGTTTGGCACCCTGCGGTATTGGGTAACATCCAAATTTTTTGCCAGTCGATCGCCTCCGCTAACCCTTCATGGCCCGGTGCATTGGTTTGGACACGGCGGACGGCAACGGTCACAATTTCGCAACCACTGGCGGCAATACTGGCCCGCATTTCCTCAAAGTTGCGATATTTCCCCGTTCCCGTCATCAAGCGAGAGCGAAAGGTGCGCCCTGCGATCGTCAAAGAATCTTCCGTCGATGCGGCTGCCAAGGATTCTGGGGCAAATGAAATAGGCTGATCTACAGTCTGCATGGCCTCTGCCTCAATTCAAGATATCTCAAGTCCTTCAGGAGAACCCCAGGACTCAGGACTCTGATCATACTGCTGTGGCTGAACCGATCGTGGGATTAGACTAGAGTTTTCTAAGATTTTAGTGATCCAATCAGCATGGCTGAATTTCCAGGGAATCTGCGGTTCTTAGGATTTTCAGAACTCTGGCCTCAAGTTTTCAGGACGCTCTGTGATTGAAAGCCCCCGCTTAATTTTGCGCCCGTTGACGGAAGACGATTTCATTCCGCTTTGTGTGTTGTTTGCTGATCCGGAAGTCATGCAATATATCGGTGACGGGAAACCCCGATCGCCCCAATCCACTGCCACCTATTTACAATGGGTCATCGAGCACCAGCAGCGCTATGGCTTTAGCCTTTGGGCGGTGATTCGTAAAGCCGACGATCGTTGGATTGGGCAATGTGGTCTCTGGCATGTAGAACACACAGAAGAAATTGAGTTGGGCTATAAGTTGATGCAAGATTGCTGGGGACAGGGTTACGCCACGGAAGCTGGTTGGGCAACCCTCCGCTACGGCTTTGAAACCCTGGGATTAATGCGAATTTGCGCGATCGCCCAACCGGCGAATCGGGCCTCCCAACGGGTCATGGAAAAGGTTGGGATGCACTATGAGAAAACGGGGGAATTTGACGGCCAATCCTGTTTTTACTACGCCGTCAATCGCGACCAGTGGAATGCCTTCAGTAAGGCATCGGCTTCTTGATGCAGTACCCAGTTCGCAATGATGTGACCGGTAATGGGTGTGAGCAGAATGCCATTGCGGTAATGGCCGGTCGCTAACGTGAGATTTTCATAGGGACTAGCACCCAGGAATGGCAATTCATCGGGGGTAGCCGGACGATAGCCATACCAAAATTCTTCGATCGTATAGTTGGCGATCGCGGGCACAAGGCGAGTGGCCCGTCCCATCAACTGCTGCATTCCCGCTGGCGTATTCCCCGGCAGAAAGCCCACATTTTCGCTAGTCGCTCCAATGACAATCTGACCATTCCGGCGTGGCACAATATAGCTTTCGGATCCAAATAGTACTGTTTGCAACGGTAATTGCGTGGGATCGGGTACCCGCACCGCTAACATTTGACCTTTGCGCGGCACCACCGGAATTGGCAACAAGTCCTGACTCCAGGCCCCCGTCGCCAAAATATAATGCCCTGCTTGATACTCACCATCACTGGTACGCAGATGGGTCACCCGATCGGCCTGATGGACAACCTCCTGAACAGTTATGCCATGGTAGATCGGAACATCAAGTTCTTGAACAGCTAACCAGAGCGATCGAGCTAACTTCCGACTATCGACCTGAGCATCCTCGGGAAACCACCAGCCACCAATGACTTCATCACTTAAATTCGGTTGCCGTGCATGAATTTCAGAAGCCCTTTGCCATTGAGTCACTTCATGGGGAAAATCTGCTTGGCAATAGGCCGGAGCCATAATACCGCAGGCCCAGTAATCCGTGGATTGGCCAGAAATGGATTCCAGCTTTTGGATCCATTCAGGGTATAGATCGCGGCTCCGGATGCAAAGATCTCGCAGGGCTCCGGGGGGAATGCCCTCCGCCTGGGGAGCCAACATGCCTGCTGCTGCTTGACTGGCTGCTTCTTCAAATTGACGACAGAAAATCGCAACCGAAGCTCCTTGAAGCTTGAGTTCCAGCGCGATCGCGAGGCCAATGACACCGCCACCCAGAATTAAAATATCCGCTGTCGTTTTCATACTAAAAAATCGGAGCCAACCATAAAGCCAGCCCCGATCCTAACATCAACAATTTCCTGAAAAATATCCGATCCTATGTTGAGTCAGTGCTGATTCTGAAATCAATGCCCAGCAAATCAGGTTACCAGCCTGCCGGAACCGGCGTGGTAGCGGCTGGTTGGTTGGTTGCATTGCTTCCAGTTGTATTGCTTCCAGTTGCATTGCTTCCAGTCGCATTAGTTCCAGTTGCATTGCCTGACGTAGCAGTCTTACCCGCTGTTGTTCCTGTATTAGCAGATTGTTGCTTTTGCCCCGGTTGAGATTGTTGAGCATCCCGAGGATTCGCTTCCACTGTGGAAGTGTTGGCTGGAGCTTGTTTATTCGCTGGAGCGTTGGCAGTGGTGGTTCCAGTCCGAGTTTGACCTGCATTATTGGTCGAAACAGGAATAGCTTTGTTCGACTGTAATTGATTCGTTCCACTGAAGGGACGTATTCCTACGATCGAGGCTAACCAAGCAAAGGACAGCAGAATGAGGACGCCCCCCGCCACTCTACCGATAATATTCATACCCATAAAATCTAGATGAAATGAGTGAACAGCAAAATTTTCATGCTCTAACCCATTGTATTGGGGCTGCCCAAAATAGTGACATGATTTCACGAACTTTCAGGATCTGTGGAGATTTTGAGGCTTAGACGATCAACTCTAGAAGCCAAGTCTAGAGGCCAAGTCTAGAGGCCAAGTCTAGAGGTCAAGTCTACAGGCACCAAAAACAAGACACCTGAAGAAGCGAGTCCTCAAGTGTCTTGGTGCTTATCAGAATGGTCTCAATCGCTAGCGCAATGCTGGGAAACCGATGATGGAATCCATTTATTTCACGATCGAGACAAGTTTAGGTGCAGTCAGCTCAGGAGCGATGGAAACTTGGGGGAATTGCATCGGTTGGCCTGCTAGGGTGGGCAATGCATTCCGGGCATGACTCGCAATTTGCACCGTTTTTACATCGTAGGTCTGGGTCACCAGCTTGGGATACAGACCAATCCCGATGATGGGGAGCAAAAAGCTGGCAGCAATAAACAACTCGCGGGGCTTCACATCCAAGAAAATCTGCCCTTCCACAGCTTTGCCTTCCTTGCCGTAGAACATTTCCCGCAGCATCGAGAGTAGGTAAATCGGCGTGATGATTAAACCGACCGCCGCAAGAACCACCACAACGGTTTTGAATTCCGTGCTGTAAATATCACTGTTGCTGAAGCCCAGGAAGACCATCAATTCTCCTACGAAGCCGCTCATTCCCGGCAGGGCGAGGGAGGCCATCGACGCAGTCGTAAACAGGGCAAATGCTGAAGGCATTTTCTTGCCCAAACCGCCCATTTCATCCAAGTTCAAGGTGTGGGTGCGATCGTAGGTGACCCCCGCTAGGAAGAAGAGCGCTGCGGCAATCAAACCGTGGGAAACCATTTGCAGAACTGCGCCACTCATGCCCAATTCCGTGTAGGACGCAACACCGAGCAACACAAACCCCATGTGGGAAATGGAGGAATAGGCCATCCGCCGCTTGAGATTGCGCTGGGCAAAGGAAGCTAGCGATCCGTAGACAATGTTGACCACACCCAGCACTGCTAGCACCGGAGCAAAGTAAACATGGGCATGGGGCAGCATTTCCACGTTCATGCGGATCAGGGCATAGCCACCCATTTTCAGAAGCACCCCGGCCAAAATCATGGAAACTGGCGCAGAGGCTTCCCCGTGGGCATCGGGCAACCAAGTGTGCAGGGGAAATACGGAAAGCTTGACACCATAGGCAATCAGCAATCCTGCATAAACCAAGAGTTCAAATCCCAGCTTGTAATCTTTGAGGCCCAGTTCCGTCAGATTAAAGGTGACATTGCCGCCGTAGAAGGCCATGGCCAGCGCGGCGACTAGAATGAAAATCGACGCGATTGCGGTGTAGAGAATAAACTTAGTCGCAGCATAACGGCGTTTGGGGCCACCCCAAATCGCGATGAGGATGTAAACCGGAACCAGTTCCAGTTCCCAAATGCAGAAGAATTGCAACAAATCCTGAGCACAAAACACCCCAATCTGGGCGCTATACATCAACAGCATCAGGAAATAAAAAAGCCGGGGCTTTTCCTTCACTTGCCAGCCGGCCAGGATCGACAGCGTGGTTACCAGTCCCGTCAGAACCACCAATGGCATGGAGATGCCATCGATCGCGAGGGACCAATTCAGCCCCAGTTGCGGAATCCAGGAATAGTTTTCAACGAGTTGGTAGGCGGACTGAGTGAAGTCGTAGTGCTTCCACAGCGCATAGATAATGAGTGCAAAATTAGTCAGACCCACACCGAGGGCATAGGAACGGACGGTTTTACCTTCTTTGTCGGGTAGGAAAGGGATGAGAAGCGACGCCACGATCGGCAGGAGGATAATGGCGCTTAGCCAAGGAAATGCAGTGCTCACGACGAGAACCTGTAGAGAATCATCAGTGAAGTGGACAGTGGGCTATCACCGGAATTAACCGAACCCAGAGATTCAATCCGCAAAGAAAAGTCATCAACTTTGGAGAGATCAAACTCACTGTTTGGGTGGGTTTGCAAACGTTGCAGGACTGTGACCGGATCGGAGTCTCATAGGTGAGGCGCTGACCATCCACGCATCCCACGGGAGTTTATTAGCTATCTTTGCGAATCAAATTGGTGCATCGAATGGTTTAGTAACCGTGATGAGAGTAATTACCTACCTAATTATAGTGCCCATATGTAAAGTTAGATAAACTTCATCAAAACAATATGACGGTTTGTAAATCGTCTTCGACTTAGGTGAAGGCCAAGCAGACAGGCTGCGCTTTATGGGCTTTTTGACTCACCCAGGGAAGACAGCTTAAAAAAGACGTACAGAAGGGTTCAACACAAAGCACCTTGAATATTCAAGATGTTCGTAACATATGTTTACAATTCTAGGCGGATGACTCCGTGTTTTTCAAAAACTTAATAATTGAGTCAAATTGGTGTAAAACTTGACAATTTAAATTGATGCGGATCCAAAAGAGCTGCTCTGCAAGGATTTTGCATCTAGGATTCTGTATGCCGCCCAAGCCTTAACTCAAAATTTGCTCACGGTAGTCCTTGCTATGCAAGCCCGATCGACTCGATCGACGGGTCACGTTCTTCAGCATGTAGTGCAGATCATCGGGGTTCATGGATGCAGCTAGGGCCTCTTCCTCGGTAATGTGTCCCTGATGGTGAAGGTCATACAGGGCTTGGTTCAGTGTTTGGGCTCCATCTTTGCCCTCTTCCATAACCCGGCTGACCGCTTCGAGATCTCCCTTTTGCAGGTAATCGCGGATGGTTTCTGTATTCAACATGATTTCCAACGCAGCGATTCTTGCCCCAGAGGGTGTCGGTACCAGCACTTGGGAAAGCACCGCCTGCATGGCTTCGACAATCTGGTGGCGAACCGTTTCCTGTTCCTCCGGCGTATAGAAATTGAGAATTCGCTTCAGGGCATTGACCGTCCCCTTAGTGTGCAGAGTCCCCAGAACTAAATGTCCGGTTAGGGCTGCTCGAATCGCGGTATCCACCGTTTCCCGATCGCGCATTTCTCCAACCAGCAAAATATCCGGATCCTGGCGCAGGGCAGATCGCAGGGCTTCTTTAAATTCATGGGTGTGCAGTCCCACTTCCCGCTGGGTAATCAGGGATTGATTGGAGGTGTGGATATATTCGATCGGGTCTTCGATCGTGACAATTTTTCTACAAAAAGAATCATTTACATGGCGTAACATGGCCGCCAAAGTTGTTGATTTACCCGTATTGACTGGCCCGGTCACCAGAACTAAGCCCTGGCGCTCTTCCGCAAGGCGGCCTAGGATTTCAGGGAGACTCAGATCGGCGATCGTGGGTACATGGAGGGAAATCAACCGCAACACCATCACCCCACCCATAATCGATTGGGCACAGTTCAGCCGACACCGCACTAGGTTCGGGTAATAGATCGCGGTATCCAGTTCCCAATGCTGGTGGAAGTAGGTGCGCTGTTCTGGAGATAGGACTTCCTCCAAAAACGTATCAAATTGGCGCGCAGTAATGATGCCATAGCTGGGTTGGGGCTGAATTTGGCCTTGAATTCGAAAGCGCGGTAACTCTCCCACTTGCAAATGTATATCAGATGCCCCTTGTTGGTGGGCATCCTGTACCAAGCTTAAAACGGTCGTGGGCTGATGTTCCGGCGCAGTTTCCAGTTGGATGTTACTAATACTCAGGGATTGGATCCCTTGCGTAGTCGGGCCACAGTTAATCCGAGCGGTCACAAACCCAGGAATCGTGAGTAACGTATCTAATTTTTGTTGAGTGCGATAAATCTGAACGCAATCCGGAGGTAGCAGATCCTGAACATATTGGCTAAAGCGTTCCGGTGTCACGATCGGCAGTTGTGCCTGGGGCATGAGCTTGCCATGGAGGCGATAGAACGGCGATCGACCAATTTGGATATACAGTGCCGTTGCGCCCTGGTGATAAGCCGTATAGATCAGTTGCCGAAATTCGGAGGGCTGATCCGTTGCCGAACGAGAATTGGCTTGGATGGCAGTCATGGCGAATGTGACAGCAAATGTGACGATTTGTGGGGTCGGGAATTTTTAGTAACTGAGCTTGTAGCAATTGAGCTTGTAGCAATTGAGCTTGTAGCAATTGAGCTTGTAGCAACTGAGCTTGTAACAACTGAGCTTGTAGCAGCTGATGTAGTCACTGAACTTATAGTCACTGAACTTATAGTCACTGAAAAAGACCATCAGTCTAGCTAGGACTTTTGCAAGGGCTTTGACGACCAGCGATCTGACGACCAGCGATCCGACGACAAGCGGTCTGAGGACAAAGAATGAACACACAGAAAATGAACAGACAGGGTGCTTTTGGGGCAGGGGATTAATGGACAGGGGGCTTTTGGGCAGTCCCTAACGGGGACGCTTCTAACCAACCTTGAACCGCTTTACTGAGATAACCAATTTGGCCATAACTATAAACCCAATTTTCAAAGGATTCTGCTGGTTTCCGCCAAAATTTGATCGCTTTATAACAACCGCGCAGCAGCCGCTCGCCACCCCGCACCAACTGGCCCAGTCCCGCTTCTCCCACCAATTGCTCTCGATAGCATTCACTAATCCCCTGCCACCAACCGCGTTCCAGGAACCAACGCCGCTGTACCCGTTCCGGAGCGACATGGTGCGCAACGATCGCTGTGGGTAAATAGGCCACCCGCCAGCCCGTTTGCAGTGCCAAGTTGGTCATGTGTAACTCTTCATTGGAGAGCAAGTTTTTGCCCACCCGTCCTAGGTTGAGGTCAAAGCCCCCCACTTGGTCAAGAAATGTACGACGCAAAGAATAATTGAGTCCCCGAGGGGTGAGTCCCGGTACTTGAATCTCAACCACTTGATCACCCAAGTCGTAGGCTCCTAAATTCCCTGCCAAACCCGCCGAAAGCCAGCGTGGAGCCGTCAGTCCATCCGTCCAGAGCAGGGTGACCTTGCCCCCCGCGATCGCCAATTTGGGATCCTCTGCATAGGCATCCACTAAAATTTGTAGCCATTCTGGGCTGGCGATCGCATCATCATCAAGGTAGGCCAAAATCTCCGCTTGCGCCAATTTGGCTCCGGTATTCCGAGCAACCGACAGACCCACTTGGGGTTCGTACACATAGCGGATGCGAGGGCGGATGTGAGGATCGACCAAGTATGGCTCCACAACCTCTCTTGTGCGATCGGTGGAGGCATTATCCACCACAATCACTTCAAAGGCGGCACAGGTCTGATTGAGCAGACTCTCGATCGATTTACCGAGGTAGCGATCGCGATTGTGGGTGCAAATGATCGCCGAAATTTGTGGGCTCGGTGGATTAGGACAGGGTGAACTCATAGAAAGAAAAGGAAAAGCCGTTGTTGTCTGGGTTAAAACTGTCAACCAAGTTAAAACTATCAACAAGTTAAAACTATCAACCAACGGGGGATAACGCCACTATGCTATTGCTTCAGGCGGCTATGTAGCATCACGAGATCCTCGGATAGTTGCCCTAACCGACTTTCTAACTCCTGTTGGCGACTGAGCAATTGGCGGAGACGGTGGTGACGGGCGATCGCGAGACTCACCGTGGGCACTTGGTCAGCGGGACAGGGACAAGACCAAACCCGACCATCGGCATTCAAGCCACACAGCCGATAGCCCGCACCGTTGACTAAGACTCGCTCCGGCTGAATTTCCCCAGACTGTAACTTTTCAACAAATTGAATCAATTGGGAAATTTCTGCATGTTTGAAGGCCACGGTTTCTGCATGGGGCAGATCGCCGGTGGATTCTAGCCAGCCATCCACGATCGGCCCTTCGATGTAGAGATCTTGAATATGTCGTACCACTTGGGCGAGTTCCGCCTGCCAACCTTCAGCAATGCCTAACATTTCTCGGAGCAGGCTAGCCGCCAAACCTGGATTCGCACCATTGCGGTGGCTGGAAAAGTGCACCGATTTCATTTTGGGCAGGTGCAGTGCCTTGGACGTTGGGATTGTTTGAGTCGCGTCGGACACCGTAGAAGCGGGCATCTCTGGCGTGGCCAACTGGAACGATGCAGAGAGGGGAGCCGGTGGATTCGCAGGCAGATCGATCGAGGTGAGATCCGCAATGGGGGGCACCCGGTGGGGCGTCGGTAAATGCAACCCACTTAATGGCGTGATCGGTTCAGACTTGTCCGATAGCTCGGGCTTATCCAATAGCTCGGGCTTATCCGATAGCTCAGATGTTTCGGGTTGGGCGATCGGCTGAGATTGACCAGGATTTGCCGTAGGGATTGCCGCAGATAAGTTTATCGAAGAGGGGGACGAAACACTAACCGCAGAGGATAGCCCAGACTTGGAACTGACTTCAAAGGACACCGATCGGCCTGACGAATTTGGCTGACGCACCGTACTGGCATTGGCGGAACCGGACGCGATCGCAGTGGGCTGCTCAAGGCGATGCAGGGTTTGCTCAATGCGTTTGAGGTTTGCTTTCATCATGTCCAACTCGGAGGTGATTGGCCCAATTCCCGATCTGGCGGGCTTTGGAATGACCTATTGTATACGTCGATATCTAAATGGTGCAGATTTTAAAGATGATTATTTTAGTGACTGGCCCTGCCCGATCGGGCAAAAGTGAATGGGCAGAACAGCTCGCTCAGCAGTCGGGACAAGCAGTGGTGTACCTGGCCACCGCCCAAACTGACCCCACGGATCAGGAATGGCAGGCCCGGATTATCCAACATCAACAGCGCCGTCCAGATGACTGGCAAACCTGGGCAGAACCGATCGCTCTGGCCGATCGCCTGCGCCAGTTAACGCCGGGGCATTGTTGCTTGGTGGATTCCCTCGGGACTTGGCTGGCCAATCTGTTGGAGCAGGATGAAACCACTTGGCAGCATACCGTTGATGACTTACTGCAAGTCCTGCAAACTCTACCCATTACCGTGATTTTCGTCAGTGAGGAAACCGGCTGGGGTGTGGTTCCGGCCTATCCCATAGGACGCCTATTTCGCGATCGCCTCGGTAGCCTCACCCGCCAAATTGCCGCGATCGCTGATGTAACCTATCTTGTCACGGGAGGCCATGTGCTGAATCTGAGTCAGATCGGCCAGAAACTTAATCTAGATAGGGTTACCTGAGTTTTCCACTGCGATCGCAGCGCAAACTTCAGACTTTATTTACATTTCTCATTAGGTGACCACACTAGCATGGAGGTAAGACATGCCTCTCCATAAATTCTTTCTGTTTAATACCTGCACTTAATAGCTCCACAGAGATCCACAATTTTTTGCTTGCATCCGACCCAAGCCTGCCATCTTTTCACTTCGGTTAAAACCCTAGAGTTTTGTCACTTATGGCTTCCGCATCCCATGTCAAACACTACATTGCCTACTGGTTACAGTTGGGTAAGTCATTGGTGATTCATTCCCATCGCAACGTTCTTAAAAGTCCTCTTATTATTAGTGGCGAGAACTATAGTGCAGAATTTGAGGCTTACTGGCAACAAGCCTTAACCCATGCGAGGACAAGTTACCTAGAAGGAACCTCCCAAACGATCGAGGAACTGCTCACCCCGGAGTGGGAGGTTGTTATGTGTGCCCGCTGTCCCATGCCGATCCCCCTCAAAGTGGCAGGAATTTCCGCAAATAACTGTCCCTGTCAAGATCTCAACATTTGGCCCAATGCGGAAACCCTCCCCCCTCGTGCTCCCGTTGTTTCCCAAGCCGTTTTGCTAGATATTTGTGAAAACTTAAAACGGAATGAGCACAATTACCCGCGATCGGCCCCTGCCTAGGATTCTATGCTGGGTGGATCAGAAAAGAGCACTAACCAGAGAGAACAAGCAGATTTGGATCCCTACGGTAGCCTGATTCCTAGGATGACTTGCCCCCTAGGATGACTTGGGAGATGACTTGGGGGTGGTTTTTCGAGAAACGCTGCGACTTTTTTTCGGAGGCTGCATCTCCGTGGGTTGTACAACAGGCGCACTAGATGCTGTGTCACGCCGTCGAGGCACTTCATAGGTCCAGAAATCGTGAGCCATTTCTGTTTTTGGAAAAATCGCCCGAGCTTCTGCCAACAAATCCTTCAATTCAATGTCATTTCCAGGGGCATAGCGGGGACTGAAGTGGGTCATGATCAGCGTTTTGACCTGTGCCGCTAGGGCCACCTGGGCTGCCATGGTGGTAGTGGAGTGCAGCCGTTGGAAGGCCATCTCCGCCTCTTGATGGGCAAAGGTCGCCTCGTGAATTAACACATCCGCATCCTGGGACAGTTCGATCGCGGATTCGCAAAAGACCGTGTCAGTACAGTAAACCACCTTACGCCCCAGTTCCGTCGGGCCCACAAAATCGTGGCCATTGAAGGTGCGCCCATCCTCTAAAGTGACGGTTTCCCCCCGTTTGAGACGCCCATAGACTGGCCCAAAGGGGATGCCCAACTCTTGGGCCTTGGCAACGTTGAATTCCCCCGATCGATCGTGCTCAATGATGCGATAGCCGTAGGCTGGAACCCGGTGTTTCAGTAATGTACATTGCACCGAAAAGGTTTCATCTTGAAACACCATCCCAGGCCGCACCGTATGCACGCGAACAGGATAGGAAAAATGGGTCTGGGAATAGCGCCGACAGGCTCTGATGTACTCGTCCAAATCCGGAGGGCCATAGATATCGATTTCCTGGGCATTTCCGGCGAGGCCACAACTGGCCAACAGTCCCATGAGGCCAAAGATATGATCCCCATGCATATGGGTGATGAAAATGCGACGGATCTGACTCACCCGGAGATCGCTGCGGAGAAATTGGTGCTGGGTGCCTTCACCGCAGTCAAACAGCCAAATTTCCGATCGTTGGGGCAGCTTGAGAGCAACCCCCGACACATTACGGGCGCGGGTGGGGACGCCAGAACTGGTTCCAAGAAATGTAATCTGCAAGGCTGTCTTTGCTCAATACACAGAATTTTGCAAGCCAAGTTCTATAGTGACACAGGAACTTCATACCCTGGTCAAAGTTCGTTAAAACTGGCCAGGTAAGTTGATAAAGAATTTTATTCTGTAGTTCTGAAAATGTAGCTTTGAAAGCGCTGCCCCAAGAATCCAAGGGGTTACACTGGGCTTTGCTCACTAGAGCATTGCAAGGTTTGGCTCAAAAGATTAGCTCAAAGGATTGGCTAGGATGATGAGTCCGCAGCAGGATAGTTAGCTCGCTATAGGTTGAGGCAAAAATTAGGTTTAGGAAAACTTTATGTTCTATCTGGAAAATTTAGAAACACTTAATGACGCTATGCCTGATGCTACCTGCTGAAGATTCCCCACTCTGCCTCCATTGGTGGAGTGATCCGTCGCAAAATCAGACGGACGATCGCCCATATTTTTGAACTGGCCTCGATCGTCTATGGCCCGAACTTAGCCAAATTCGTCTATCCTAGCAACGAGATTGGGTGCCGATAACGAATAATGCATCCGGATGAATCCATAGACAGCGTGCTATAGGAAACGATGGCAACCTGAAGCATGGCTTACCTTGGGTAAACTTCCTCAGTGTCACTCCTGAAATTCCTAAACTCACACTTAAAAGATTGATCGATAAGATTGATCGATTCTGAGGGATAGTGGTGAATCCTGTTGGAATTCTCCCGCGCAATTTCCAGCTCAGTTTCCAGCTCAGTTGCTCAATGTTGACCGTTCCTCGTTAACCGTTCCTCCCATTTATCTTGTTCCTCACACCCCAAAGGAGACCTGAAATCATGACCCCGCGAACCGCCCTTCCTTTCCTAGCCTCAGCGCTGAAAATGGCAGGACGGCACGGGTGGCTGACTGCCCTACTGTGGTTAGTCGTCATTGCCCCGGCCCAAGCAGCCCTCGAACTCCGTGTCGCGATCGAAGAAAACGTCCCCAGTGTGAAGGTCGGCAGTTCCGTGGATGCCGTTGTTCGTGACGCCGCCTCTGGCCAAGTCCTAGGGAATATCCAAGGCATGAACGGCTTTGAAGCCCAGCGAGGCGGACGGGGCATTGCGCTGGATAAGTGGACAGGCAATAGCATCTCGATCGAACCCAAGGATCCCAACGGTGTTGTCTGGATTGGCTCCCGTTGGTACCGGGGCAAAGCGGTCTTGGTGCCCACAGGGTCGGGTCTGACCGCAGTCAATCGGGTGGATTTGGAACAATATCTGTACAGCGTCCTCGGTGGCGAAATGAACGGAAATTGGAACCAGGAAGCACTCAAAGCCCAGGCGGTGGCCGCTCGCTCCTATGCCCTTTACCGTCGTAACCGGGATGGCAATGGCGTCTTTGACCTGTGTGATACAGCCCAGTGTCAGGTGTATCGCGGGGTACAGGATGAATCTGCGGGTACCCAAGCAGCGGTGAATGCAACGGCAGGACAAGTCTTGACCTATAAAGGCAAAATTATTGAAGCGCTCTTTCACTCCTCCTCTGGTGGTGCAACGGAAAATGTGGAGGATGTTTGGGGTTCCTATGTGCCCTACCTGCGGGCCGTCACAGATTACGATGAAACCGCTCCCGTCTTTCAGTGGAGCAAAACCTATAGCCAGAATGAGCTGAGCAATTTAATTAGCGGCGTCGGTCAAGTGCGGGATGTGCAACCCGTGGGTAAGCCAACGGCAGGTGGACGCTATCGCAAAATGCGCATTGTGGGCGATCGGGGCCAGCGAGACATCAGCACGGAAGATCTGCGGGATGCGTTGAGCCTGCGGAGTTCCAAATTCACGATCGTTTCTCAGTTCAATCAAACCAAGAGCAATAGCAAGCAGTCCAATCCCACTTTTGTGATTCAGGGGCGGGGGTTTGGTCACGGTCTCGGCATGAGCCAGTATGGGGCCCTGGGATTAGCCAATCGCGGATTAAACTACCAACAAATTGTTTTGCATTACTACCAAGGCACCCAGCTCGCCAAAATTGACGTGCGTTAATTGACGGGTGTTATCCGTATGGGGTGGCGGGTCAAACCAGCGATGGCGGCACCTTCAACTGCGATCGTACGAACGAAGCAACAGCCCTGCCTGCATACCGGAATCAAACCCTAGCGAACTTCTACAGTTCCCAAGGGAGGATCCTGTGCGATGCCTTTCTCGCCGCCCATTGAGTCGGTAGAACCCCAACCGCTCGGCCATCGGCCAGAGGATAGGGCAACATCTAGGGCGTCACTGACATGTCCACAGGTCTTCACAACGGGTTCGAAGTGGGGGCTGCGGGCAAAGTGACCGAGATTAGCCACGCCCAGGCGGGGAACGTGTCCAATTACGTCGGCATTTTCGGCAATAACTAGCTGTTCTATAGTCCCCTCAAGGGCCCATATGCCGCTCAAGTGGTGCGCTTTGCCTATGGGCCACCCCGTTGCGAGATAACTGGCCCAACCTTAACCTTCCGTCATTGGGGTGCGGCCTAAAAAGCCACGGGCGAAATTTATCTAGACGAAATTCATCTAGACGAAATTCATCTAGACGAAATTTATCTACTCGGAGAGACCACCCCGATCGGATTCCGCCAAACGACTGAACTTTGGTCGATCGGCGGAATTGCCTCTACTTTTGGCTTAACTTGGGCAACTTAAACTTAAGACTCCTGCAAGTGGGGTTGCCATCACAACCATTGCACGGGGTTCATATCACTTGCTCAATCACATGGGATGGGTGCCAGTGGCACTTATCCCTCTTTTTTTGCGTCTGGGGGCACGGAAGGAAAGCGCGATTGTAGAATATTAGCGACTGTATCGTTACAATCATCCCAATCATCTCAGGATTCTCTGAATCAATTTTCTACAGACTGGTTAAATTATTGGTGAAGTTTTAAATTATTGGTGAAATTATTGGTGGAATTTTTGTGGAATTCCCCACAATTTGGATTGAAGGTAAGAGTAAGTATTGCGAGCCGAAGCAGGATGTAATGGGTGTGTGGTCAAGCGTGGGTGCGGGTGAATGGGCAGTCGTCTTATCACAGATAAGCGTCCATTTGCTGGCGAGTACAGAAAATTCTTTACCCGCTTGGTTGGAGCAACTGTTACAAAACTCTCCGTTGGGATCCTTGGTGGGAACCTTTGTGGCGCTGGCGGGCGCACTCACCTTTATCTCAACTCAGACAGAAACCATCCAAAAGCTCATTGAGTCCTGGCGCACGATCGCGGGATTTTTTCGATCGCCCACACAAACCACCACCCCGATCGACACGACGGAAAATCGTCGCCGTTTTCTGCGGGTGCTGAAAAGTGAGATTGCCCGTCGTCGCCAAGACTCACTCCATAAATTGGTCGTGATTGACTTGATGTTGCAGGATCAGCCGGAGCAGGTGGGTCGTCTTCAACTGCCGGAATTATCGGTTCCCCAAGAATCTCAGGTGGAGCGGACGTTACAGATCGGGAATCAACCCGCTGTCGCGATCGCCAATGTGCGGACGTTATTTGATGTGTTTAATCAGGTCGATATCGATGGGAAATTGCTCATTCTAGGCAAACCCGGTGCTGGCAAAACCACGGAGATTCTCAAGTTTGCAGCGGAATTGATCGATCGGGCCGAAGCCGATGGCAATGCTGCGATTCCTGTCATCCTAGAACTCTCTTCCTGGCGTGATGATGGCAAACCGATCGCCCACTGGGTCATTGGCCAACTGAAAAAACAATATAACGTCCCCCTACCCGTTGCCCAGCAATGGTTACAAGACGAGCAATTGGTTTTGTTGCTCGATGGGCTGAATGAATTGGGACTCGGACAGCAAGTTAAATGTATCCGAGCCATTAATCAATTTTTGTCTGAAACAGCCTATCCCCATTTTATTGTTTGCTGCCGGGAGGAGGAATATCAAGCCGGGGATGTGAAACTCTCTCGCTTAAACGGTGCCATTTATTTACAGCCATTAACCGATCTGCAAATTTATCAATATTTACAGCAGGTCAATCGTCTGACGTTGTGGGGAAACATTCAAAATTCCCAGGAATTAAAGGAACTCGCCAGAATTCCCTTATTGCTAACCATGATGGTGGCAGTATACCAAGGACGCATGATTCATAAACCCCAGGAGTTATTTGATTTATATATTGAACAACGGTTTAGTCAAGCCCTGGAGGAATCCCAATACCCACTGGGAAAGGAGCCATCCCGCGCCCAAACTCGACAATATTTAATTTGGCTAGCACGGCAACTCAAAGCCCAGGCAAAACCGGAATTATTAATTGAGCGAATTCAGCCCAGTTGGTTGGGCAATCCCCGCGCACGGTTATTCTATCGATTAGGCTGTGGTGCGATCATTGGGCTGCTCTATTTGCTGATTACTTGGCTGGTACTGTGGCAGTTGGGATTCGGCTCCACAAGTCGAGTTTTTGGGGTGCTGGTTTCCGGGATGGTTGGATTTCTATATGGGGTGTATAGCCGTGAAGATCTGAGCCATTGGTTACTACGGTTTCAGGCTTTGCAACCCCTGATAGAGTTGTTGGACAACGAAGAAATTGAACCGATTCAACTGGGCTGGTCATGGGAGCGGGCAAAGTCAGGCGCGATCGCGGGCTCGATGATCGGTTTATTATTAGGCGCGATCGTCATTGGGTTCTTTTCCCATCAGGGCGTCCTGATCCAAGGCTTAGTTTGGGGACTTTCCTTTGCCTTGAGTTATGGGTTACTGATTGGCCTGGTTTCCGGTTTGCAAGCGGGTATTCACACCAGTAACGAACCCAATCAGGGAATGCGCGAATCGGCCAGAAACGCCCTGATGATGTTTGCGATCGGCACTCCGATGGGCATAATTTTAGCCACGATCGGATTATTTTTGCCCACGTCGCGAGTCGATTTCTACCTGAACTTTTGGTTAGGGATAGGCTGTGGACTGTTCTCAGCGGTTCTGACGGGGGGATTACCCTGTATTCAACATTTTGTGTTGCGAGTGCTGCTGTGGCGTGGTGGCGGGATCCCGTGGAACTATGCTCGCTTCCTCAACTATGCCCACGATTTACGATTAATGCAGCGGGTTGGAGGACGTTATCGATTTATCCATGAACTGTTACGAGAACACTTTGCCCAAATGAACTCCTAATGACTCTCCTGGACAAGATGATACACGCTGTACAATAGGCTTTCTAAGGTATAAGGCTTTTCTAAAAATAGCCGAGCACCTGCTGCTAATGCAGCTTCTCGGTGGGCTGACAATCCGCTTACAGCAATGATGACAGCCTGTGGGTTCATGCTTTTCAGAACTCGAATCGTTGTGATTCCGTCCACATCCGGCATCATGATGTCAATAATAATAACTTTTACTTCATTACGATGTTGCGTATAAAGTTCGATCGCAGCTATTCCGTTGTTAGCGACTAATGTTGTGTATTGATAATGTTCTAGTGAAACTCGAGTGGCTTGCTGTACGGGAATATCGTCTTCTACAATTAGCACCCATTCTCCCTCGCCTTGTGGGCAAACTTCCAAGGGAGCCTGGGGTTCCAGGGTAAATTCAATGGCAGGCAGATACAGCTTAAACTGACTTCCTTGGCCAACTTGACTGGTCAGTTGCAAAAAACCACCATGGTTTTTGATAATTCCCAACACGGTTGACAGACCCAGACCCGTACCCGATCCCGGCTCTTTGGTTGTAAAAAAAGGATCAAAGATTCGATCGCGAATTTCAGACGGAATCCCCATTCCCGTATCTGTTACTGTGAACAGAACATAATTCCCTACCTGACTCTCCAAGGTCATCCGAGCAAAGATTTCATCCACATAAAAATTTTCCACGGATAGGGTAAGCACACCGCCCTGAGACATGGCATCCCGCGCATTAACGCACAAATTCAGCAAGACCTGATGCAGTTGGGTCGCATTGGCAGAAATAAGCGCTAACGGTGTATCGGGAATCTGCTGGTAAATCTCGATCGATTTTGGGAAGGTCGGTCGGATCACATTAATCACATCCTGCACAAGCGACGTAACTTCAACGGGACTCTGTTCTCCGCTCGTGCTGCGGGTAAAGGCCAGAATTTGTTGAATCATGTCGGCTCCCCGCTTCGCACTGTTTTCAATAATCTTTAGCATTTGCTGCGATTTTTCTTCCTGAAGTTTTAACGGTTTCAACTGCAAAAGCTTAGAAATGGCTAGCACTGGCGTGAGTACATTATTTAAATCGTGGGCAATCCCACTCGCCAGCGTGCCTAAACTTTCTAGTCGTTGAGTTTGATAAAACTGTGCTTCTAGCAATTTCTTTTCAGTAATATCTGTGTTTACTGCAAGAATTGATTGTGGTTGTCCTAAATCATCTCGGATGAGTGTCCAGCGCGCTTCAATCATAACTTGCTTACCCTGTTTAGTCATGTTGAAAATCTCTCCCTGCCAATGACCTGTATCCATTAGCCGCTGCATGATGATTTCAATTGAAGCCTCATAGTTTTGGAGAAGCCGATCGGCGGGCTGCCCAATCGCCTCTGCCTTAGTCCAGCCATACAGTTGCTCCGCTGCCGGGTTCCAATAGAGAATACAGTTATTTAAATCACGGACAAAAATAGCATCGGATGCAATCTCCAATAATGCTGCCTGTTCCCGGATTGTTTGTTCAGCTAACTTACGATCGGTAATGTCCGTATGGGTACCCATCACTCGCAATGGTTTCCCATCGGCAGCCCATTCAATGACCTTACCGCGATCGAGAATCCATTTATAGCTACCATCTTTGCAACGCATACGATGCTCATTTTTATAAATGGGAGTTTCGCCCCGAAAATGCTGGTTCAGATCGGCATAGCATTGTTCTCGATCCTCCGGATGCACCCGACTATCCCACTCATCCAGGGTATTGCCAATTTCAGAGTCCGCATAGCCGATCATCGCTTTCCATTGAGGGGAAAAGAAAACGAGATTGGTCTGAGCATTCCAATCCCAGATACCATCCCCCGATCCTTCTAGGGCAAATTGCCAACGGGCTTCACTTTCTCGCAGGGCCTCTTCCGCCAGTTTACGATCGGTGATGTCGATCGCAGTTCCCACAATTCGCACAATTTCGCCTTGGTCATTGCGAATGGGTGAGAGGGTTGTCAAGGTCCAGATCATCCGCCCATCAAAGAACAGTTGTTCTTCATAGGACATGCTGGCATCGGCTTGTAGACAACGTTGATAGTTCTGACGAAAGAATGATCCAATTTGACTGCCATAGGCGTCTTCTGGCGTTTTTCCCTGGGAGTCCTGGCTACTCACACCCCCATACTGTTCTGCTAAATGATTAAAGCCAGCGTAGTAAAAATTATTGTCCCGTACATCAATGGCAAAGATTGCTTCATTCGCACCATTGTAAACACTGCTGAGAAAAGCTTCCCGCTGTTGCAGTTCAATTTCTATCTGTTTGCGATCGGTAATATTGCGGCTAAGGGTTGCAAGGGCGATCGGTTCTTCTTTTTCATCTCGAATACAAACCACGTTGTAAATCATCCACAGCGCTTCGCCGGTTTGGAAGTGACGAAATCGAATTTCCGTCTCTGCCCGTCCATCCCGCAAGACCTGGGGAAACAATTCATTAATAATAAAATCTTGATCTTCAGGAAAAAAGCAGTCTCGCACAGAGATGTTAGCAAGGAAGGCATCATCAGGAATTCCAATCATTTGTTTGGCTGCGGTATTGACATAAAACGGAACCCCATCCATTCTGCAGATGCCAATAAATTCTGAACTGTTTTCAGCCAGCGCCACGAATTTGCGGATTTCAAGCTCCGCTTGTTTTCGATCGGTGATATCTTCAGCAATGCCACCGTAGAGGTAAACTTCTCCCAAGTCATTGCGAATCGCAAAGCCCCAGTCCCAAATCCAGCGAACTGCACCATTGGGCTGAACAATGCGATATTCCACAGCGCTAGAGGCTCCTTGGCGCTGCTGTTGCAGTTTCGATTGAACTCGATCGCGATCGTCGGGATGGATGGATTCCAACCAGGAATCAGGCTGATCGATGAGGCTTTGGCGCGATCGGCCCCAAACCATTTCGTAGGATGGACTCACGTAGAGATTGTCGAGGGTGGTGGAATGGGCAATCCAGATCACCGCATGGCTATTTTCAGCAAACTGGCGAAATATTTCCTCACTTTTTTGGAGTTCTGTCTCCATCCGTTTACAATCGCTCACATCTCGCAAAATTGACAGATAGCGACCGGGAATAAAATTCGCGATCGCATTAAATTCTGTATCTCGGGTTGTACCATCTGGACGGTGCAAGCGAAAGTGTCCCGATAGTTGTCCAACTTGCAAAAACTGTTGCCAAACTTGAGCAATATCCAAGGTGGGATCGGCAAAGTTAGCAATACTGGAGCATAACAATTCGTCCTTAGGAACCCCAAATAATTGACAAGCCGCTGGATTGGCATCCAGATATTGTCCTTCATCATTAGCAATGACAATTGCATTCAAGGCATGATTAAACAATGCTTGCCATTGATCCCGTTGTTGTTGCAGCGATCGATTCACTTCAATCAGTTTGGTGGTTCGTTCAACGACTTTTTTGTCCAAATCATCACGGGCAATTTGCAATTTTTGTCTTTCCTGTTCGATCGTCTGATAAGCCCTTTCTAATTCTTGTTTTTTTTGATGTAGTTCAGCTTCTATCGATCGTAATTGTTCTAAGGTTATCTGAAGTTCTGCATTAACGGCCTTCAACTCGGCAATTTGAGGCATTGTCAATTGCTCGATCGGTTGAGATTCCAAGGCCGATGCATAGAGTGGATTGAACTGATAGCCCTCTCTAGGTTTTGTTTTAATAAAATCCTTCGGTGCCCCCACAGCACCCAACTTTTTGCGCAGATCCTTAATATGCACCCGCACCGCTTCTTCCCCCGGAGAATCTACCGAATTCCAAGCATGATCTAAAATTGATCTTGAATGAAAGATTTTCTCCGGTTCCCGCAGTAAGAGTTCTAGAATGGAATATTCCTTGGGAGTGACTGACAGAAGCTGAGTTCCATAGGCAACCCGGCGACTGCTAGGGTCAAGGGATAATTTCCCAAAGACGAGAATAGGTTGATTCGTTACGTTACCTCGTCGCAGTAAGGCTTGAATCCGTGCAATCAATTCTGCAACATCAAAGGGCTTAACAACATAGTCATCCGCTCCGGCATTGAGGGCGATCGCTTTCTGTTGCACATCCGTTTGGCCAGTCAGCAACAAAATCGGCTGCTGAAATCCCTTAGCCCGGAGCTGCTGGCACACACTCACACCATCCAACCGAGGCAGCCCCACATCCAGCAGGATTAAATCGTATTCAAAGGCATCAGCCATCGCTAAGGCAGCTTCACCATCGGTGGCCAAATCGACTGCATAATGATGACTTGCCAATAGTAGGTTTAAAGCTTGGGCAATGGTGTATTCATCTTCAACCACTAGAATTTTCATAATCCACTCCAGACCCAATACTCTAGAGCATTTGTTCTATAAAGCTTTTCCCTGATACCGTCGTAATTGCTCCCGCTCAAATTCTTTTCTGAAGCCCTTATTTTTAGAATAACTTAGTTTTTCTAGATTATTGTGTAGGTTGATTTTCGCGCTCCTCACAGTTTCTTTACAACTCATCTTCCATACTACTGAAGAAAGTTCAGTCTGAATTTGGAATTCTGAGCCTTCTGGAAAACCAGATGTTGGCTGAATTTGACTCCCCTAGCTCCAGAGCTTCTCCTAGATTGGTAAAAGTCTCACTTGATCTAATTATGCTCTTGCGAATTAGGAGAAGTTTATTCTTGTAGGAATCGTTAGGGTATTCCCCTCATTTGGTAAATAGTTATAGTGAAATCAAGGGATTCAAACAATGGTCAATACTTGCAAGAAATTTTTCTCACAAAATTTCATACCATTGCCCAAGCATATCCTCGAAATTCTTAGAGGACTGCAACCGAGTCAACCTGAATCTATTCCAAGCAGTTTTTACATTTATGACCTCGTTGAGCAACGCACTCTCTGCTCAAGTTCTTCGATCGCAGTACTCTTAGGCTACACTGCCGAGGAAATTGATGCCATGGGTCATACTGGGTTAGCACACCTGATTCATTCTGATGATTTGCAGCACGTTGCCAAACACTATCAACGCTTTACATCACTACATTGTGGAGACGTGATTTACAGTGAGTATCGTATGAAACATTCAAACGGTTCATGGTGTTGGATACGATCGCAGGAAACACCTTTAGTGACGGCCAGCGATGGCTATCCATTACAAATTTTGGGCCTGATTCAAGCGCCAATACACCCTGTCACCTCACCTGTCACCTCACCTGTCACCTCACCTGTCACCTCACCTGTCACCTCACCTGTCACAAAATATTCAGAAATCAAGAAAGTGGTGTTAGTAGATAACCAGGGCTTTGTTGCATAAATAGTCCGACTTCCGCCTGAAAGTCTTGCTAGAGAAGTTTTTCTCAATAAGAGTACCCAATTAACGATCCTTGCTGCGCTAGGGTTTGAGGTATTCATGCAACAAAGCCGATAACCAGATGAATTTCAATGAACCGTCTATGGTTGAAGCCTGCTTAACCCAGTAGGGGATTGAGAGACGGTTGTCACCTCTGTAGGGAAAAATGCTGTAGTAATCTCTTCAGCTATCCCTGTCTTGTTGAAAATTTAATAGCTTGCCTTTAATGAACGGTTGAATTTATTTTTAAAAGTGAGTTTGCTATGAACTATTGTCCTTGTTGTACAAATCCAGTACTCCTCCATATTCGCGATCGTCAATCTTACTGGTTTTGTCGGCATTGCTGGCAGGAAGTTTTCATACTGCAACGGGATTTTCCAACCTTAGGCAGCTCTCCCGACATCAATCAGAGCCACAATCCGCTTCGTCAGAATTTGATGCATCAGAGATCGCTTGACTGGATGCCTCAGCAGTCCTCTCTATCGGCATAACTCAAACCCAGGTTTGTTAAGAATTGTTGCTGCCGATCGCCCCAGACCGTGATCTCACCTTTGGGCGAGTTTGGGCCATGCTCCTGAGTTCAGGCTACTTCCTAAAAACGGTATGCTGGATAACAGGAATCCCCGCAGGTCAGTTACAACAGGACAAACACTTTGGGCCACTGGTACCAATTAGATACCATTGACGTTTTGCAGCAACTGGACACGGATGCCACCAAGGGGTTAAGCCGTGAAGCCGTAAACCGTCGGCGAGAACAGTGGGGCAGCAACGAACTCGCAGACCACCGCAGCAAAAGTCCCTGGCTGATCCTCTGGGAACAACTCACCGCTTCCACGATCGTTGTCCTGTTGTTGGCGGCACTGGCAGCGATCGCCCTGGGGGATTCTAAAGATGCGATCGCGATCGTAGCGATCGTGGCGCTGACAGTCCTCCTCGGTTGGAGCCAGGAATATCGTGCAGAAAAGGCATTAGTCGCCCTTAAGCAACTCGCCGTTCCCAGTGTGCGCGTCTATCGGGCAGGCACCTGGATGGATATTTCTGCTCGGGACTTGGTGCCGGGGGATATCGTGCATCTGGAAGCCGGAAATCGGATCCCTGCCGATGGCCGTCTTCTGGAAACGGCGCATCTGCAAGTCCAGGAAGCGGCTTTGACCGGGGAATCGGCTCCCGTGGAAAAATCCAGTCCCGCCCTCACGGATGAGGCGATTCTGGCGGAGTCTGCGTTTTATCCCAATATGGTCTATATGGGGACGACGGTGACCGCTGGCCGGGGCAAGGCTGTGATTACCGCCACGGGGATGCAGACGGAACTGGGGAATGTGGCAAATCTGATGCAGCGGGTGGGCTGGGAAGCTACTCCTTTGCAACAACGCTTGGATCAACTGAGCCAGAAGTTGGTACTCGCGATTTTGGCACTCGTTGCAATTATTTTTGCGTTGGGCGTTTTGCGAGGAGAATCCCTACCGTTAATGTTCCTCACGGCGGTGAGTGTAGCCGTGGGGTTAATTCCAGAGGGGTTACCCGCGATCGTGACGATTTCCCTAGCCTTGGGATCCCAGCGAATGCTGAAACAGCAGGCCCTCATCCGCAGACTGCCCGCAGTGGAAACGTTAGGGTCTGTGACGGTCATCTGTTCGGATAAAACGGGAACGCTAACGGAAAATCGGATGACGGTAACGACGCTGGAAGTTGCAGAACAACGGGTTTCGTTGCCATCAGCTTCAGAATCCCCTTTCGCTTCAGAGTCTCCTTTAGCGCCTAGTTTGCAATTCCTATTACTCGGTGCCGCCCTTTGCAATGATGCGATCGTGCCGATGGGTCAGGAATCCGTTGTGCAGAATGAAGCAAATCCTTTGGGCGATCCGACTGAGGTTGCTTTAGTCATTGCCGCGAGTCTTGCTGGTTTATCCAAATCTGATTTAGATATGCAATATCCCCGTATTGCTGAAATTGGATTTGAGGCCGATCGCCGTTGCATGACAACTATTCATAAGTGGAATGGCGATGGTAATTCCTTTAGTGATGATTTTAAGGGTACTCCTTATATTGCCTTTACCAAGGGAGCGGTGACTCAGTTGCTGGATGTAACGAGTCATATTTGGGTGAAGGATCACATTCAGGTATTCGATGCAACCTGGCGCGATCGGGTGTTGAAGGCGCAGCAGGAGCTGGCGCAAACGGGCGCACGGGTGTTGGGGGTGGCGTTTCGCCTGTGGAACGATCGACCGGATGTCCGTGATGCGCAAACCGTGGAGCAGAACCTGGTTTTGGTGGGCTGGGTGGGGCTGCGTGACCCAGCGCGTCCGGAAGTCAAGCAGGCGGTACAGGATTGTCAGAGGGCGGGCATTCGGCCTGTGATGATTACGGGGGATCATCCGTTGACGGCCTTGCATTTGGCGCGGGAATTAGGTATTGCAGATAACGATCGCTATCTGACGGGCCATGACCTGAATCAGCTCTCGCTGGCGGAGTTGATGGAGAAAGTGGAGTCGATCGCGGTGTATGCGCGGGTGTCCCCGGAGCAAAAGCTGAAAATTGTGCAGGCGTTCCAGCAACGTCAACACATTGTTGCGATGACGGGGGATGGGATTAATGATGCCCCAGCGCTGCGGAAGGCAGACATTGGGGTGGCCATGGGAAAATCGGGAACGGATGTGGCCAAGGAAGCGGCGGATATGGTGCTGCTGGATGATCATTTTGCGACGATCGTGGCGGCGGTGCAGGAAGGTCGGGTGATTTATGACAATATTCGCAAGTCGATTAAGTATTTGCTGAGTGGCAATTCCGGTGAGATTTGGGTGATGTTTCTTGCGCCGTTTTTGGGTATGCCGTTGCCACTGCTACCGATCCAAATTCTTTGGATTAATTTGATGTCGGATGGGTTGCCAGCCTTGGCGCTGAGCGTGGAGCCGGCGGAGCGGGATACAATGCAGCGTCCCCCGCATCAGTCCCATGGGCCAATTTTTAGCCGGGGGATGGGGTGGGATATTGTCTGGATTGGGTTGCTGACGGGGCTGGCGAGTTTGGGGACGGGCTATGTTTACTGGCAGGGCGATCGACTTAGCCATTGGCAAACGATGTTATTTACGATTCTGACGTTTTCGGAAACGGTGATTGCGTTGGCGGTGCGATCGGAGCGGTATTCGCTATTTCAAATTGGCTTATTGTCCAATAAACCGTTGCTGGGCGCGATCGTGTTGACGCTGGGGTTTCATTTGGCGATCTTGTATGTTCCACTGTTGCAAACGTTGTTCCAAACGACGGCATTATCGATCTCTGAGCTGGTGTTTTGTTTAGGGATGAGTAGTTTGGTCTTTTGGGCGATCGAGTTACAAAAATGGCTGCGGCGAAAACAGTCTCCTATCCATACTCATAAGCCATAAAGTCTTCAGTCTAGGGTAAGGCTAACTAGGGAAAGAACTGGAAATTCCATGCACCCTAGATGGCAACAGGGTGTGAGATTTAGACAAAAATATTACAGAATTTTTACGAACTCTTCTTATTTGCTTGGTTGACAATAAGCTACCTTGAACATTATTAGGTGAGAAAAGACAATCCTCACGCATTAACGCACTCATAAGGATTGAACCATGGCTACTGCTACCCAGTCTCGCAAGAAAAAAGCACCTAGCAAAACCGAGAAATCTCTCAATAGCTTGATCCAGAATGAGATTGCTCGTCTCTCAGAAATGCACGGCATTAGCCAATCTGAGCTAGAAAGTTTTGCACAGTTTGTCATTGCCAACTATCGCAAGATCGACAAGCGACCAAAGCCGTTAAAAATGACAGAGCTTAAGCAGGCTATTTTCAACCAGTTCAGTGTCACTAATTTAACGGAACTCCGAAAATCAGGGTCTTTTCAACTGGCAACCAGTAGTTTAGGTAAACTGGATCTCTCTAAAATTGCAGGCTGGGAAATCTTATATCGGAAACTCATTGGTGTGCTCCCCCATGAAGTGAATGAACAGGGTTATGGGTGCATCAACGGAATCAATATTTTCAACTATGACATGCCCTGGCAAGCCTTTGGTTTAAATCCCCAAACAGCCACTACGGAACAAATCAAATCTGCATATCGAGATCTCAGCAGAATTTACCATCCTGATAATCGGGAAACGGGGGATGCCAAGATTTTCGATAGACTCACTATTTTCTATAAGAGCCTCACGGAGACTTTCTAGACATGGCAGAAGTTTATATTACCGCTCAAGAACTCCTCAAAGCGCTTCAAGAGATCTCACCTAAGTTCAGTAGTCAAGACTTGATTGCACTTGAGGAATTTATTGATTCCGATCCTGATGACGAATGGGAGTTAAAGGAAGGCAAGGATTATCGAATTGTCATACAAGCAACTGGTAAACGGGAATATACTGCATCAGGAGCTTACACGATCGCACGGTGCTTAGAAGCTCGGCAAAAACCAGGATTTTGGGCAAGGATTAAGGAACTGGTTTTGCATACTAAACGCAAAGTTCGCAGGGCATTTATCAATAAAAAAATTCTGGATAATTGTTCTTCTCTCGTCAAACGCAGAAGCCATTTTTGGATTTCCCGTGCTGACTTAGTTTCCATTTTGGGTACTAACTCCCAGACATTGACTCGAATGCTCGACAAGGCTCAACAAATGCAATCTCCTCTGATTCAAGGGCAAGATTATGAAGATTTTGCAGATGGATCAGGGATCTATTTTTCTTTAGGTGGGATCTACAAAATTTCTCAAGTCTTCGGCAAAAGCTTGACACAGAAAAATCGTCGAGAATGGTGTGAAGAAGTTGGTAATACAATTCAGCCACAGGTGAACGACATTGTTGATACCATCAAAAATCGTGAAAACGAAATAGAAAGAGCGATGAGATACGTTCGAGAAAAGCGGGATAAGAAAACCTGTCAAGTGACCAAGACGAAGCAAGATAAAATTAATGGTCTGAAATTAGCTGTTCATCACTTGTATTCTCGGAATGCTTATCCTGCGATCGCGAGTAACCATGCAAACTTGATTACTATTTCCTGTGACGTTCATGATCAGTTTCATCAGGACTACATGGGTGGAACCAATAAACCTTGCACAATTGACGATTTTATTGATTTTGTGCAGCGTTACTATCCAGACAATACCTCTCTCGTGAATCAGCTGACCAGTTGGCGTGTCAGCTTGAATAATCCTCAACCGATCGATCTCTCAAAGCCTCCCCATGTTTTATACCTCCCAGCCTCTCGACTAACTGGCTGATTTCTAGCATTTTCAGCTGATTTCTACCATTTTCAATCACCAACTTCATGGGATGTTCTAGCCCCAAGCGTTCCGCCGATCGGGTAATGACTGGCCAACCTGCGGAACACCCACACTGGCGGATACTTGAGCGGTTACCAACGGCGATTCAGGATGCTCACCCATTCGCCTTCGGTGCCCGGAACCGGCGTGGGACGGCCCCAGTAAATCCGATCGATCATCCCGATCGCATGTAATTGGTCAATAAATGCCTGCACCGTTTCCTTTGTGCCAAAAAGCTGTAACCGAATGTAGGGTCGAAACCGTTCGATCGAGAAATCGCGATCGTTGCCAGAATCTTGAGCCATTTTGAGCTTCTCCTAGTTGTAGTGACTCCCCACCCGCATTCCCCCCTTTTTCCACAGGAAAAGGAACGATGCAGGCAAGTACCCTCTCCCAACTTGGGAGAGGGAGAGGTTGGAAAGAAGCCCAAAAACTTAGAGCCACCCCCGTTTGACATCACAAACAAGGGTGGCTCGATCGAATGTTAAAATCCAATGCAAGCCTCCTCGCTGTGCACGCAGCTTGGGGGAATAGCTGCTCAGGCTTGGTTCCAACAACCCTGAGTAGCGCGCTAAATTTTTGGGAATCTAGCCGCTCCATGTTCCATGCCCGATCGTCAACCGTCAAGTTAACCCAGGGATGTCCCACAGAAACTGCTATGAGAAACAAGCCTACGGACAAACCTAGCGCTAGTCAACTATCTAGCGTCAATAAATATAAAGCTTCCTCTGTTGGCGGAAAAATCGTCTTAAAATTTGCATCGTAGAAAATCCTCGATCGCCCCATCTATCGCCCCACTCCCAGTCACCCACCCCCCTCCGCCACGTCCCAAAAACCGGAGGTTTAAAATTTTATGACAACTATGTCAAATCCAGGGCGTTGCGTGTAGATCCCATGAAGCTTCAGCAATTTCACCCGATCTTTTAAGAACCGTTCGGTAAGATCGGCAACAAGATACGCGATCGATAAAATTTCCCCGCTCAACTAGCTCAATAGCCAGCCTAGTCGAGCAATTTGTCAGCATATTGTGACTGTTTAGAAGAGATTGAATTACCATGTCAGGCCGCAAAATCGTTCTGTTTGAGTTGAATGAAGTCCCCTACAAACTGGTCGATCATTTTTGCCAAACCCATCCCCAATCCCATTTGGCAAAAATGTTGGGTAAGTCCCAGCAATATAAGACCTACGCAGCCGACTCCGGAGAACTTTCACCAACCAAAACTTGGCCCACAGTGCACCGTGGCGTCAACAACGATCTGCATGGCTTAACCAACTTTGGGCAAGAATTGGATGAAGTCAACCAAGCCTATCCCCCCCTGTGGCAAATCCTCGCATCCCAGGGCGTCAAAGTGGGGGTATGCGGTTCCTTCTTCACCTTCCCTGTAACTGACAAAATTCAAGACTACGCTTTTTATCTGCCCGATGTCTTCGCGGCTGAAAGCACCGCCCATCCCCAACCCCTCGAAGCGTTCCAGTCGTTTAACCTAGCCATGTCCCGCGCATCGGCCCGCAACGTCTCGAAAAAAATTGATGTATCCGGTGCCCTCAAGTTACTCCCTGCATTACCCCAACTGGGCCTGACCTCCACCACGATCGGGCAAATTGGGCAACAACTGCTAGCCGAACGGCAAGATCCCACCGTCAAAACCCGCCGTCGCACCTACCAAACCCTGCTCAGCTTCGATATTTTCATGAAGCAATTGCAGAAGACCAAGCCAGACTTCGCCACCTTTTTCACCAACCACGTAGCTGCAAACATGCACCGTTACTGGGCTGCAGCCTTTCCCGACGACTATAAGGTCTTCAACCTTAAGGACGAATGGGTCAATCAATTTCGTGGTGAAATTGACTTTGCGATGCAAAAAGCCGATGAACTGCTGGGACGCTTAATTGCCTTCGTCGATCGTAATCCCGAATACGTTCTATTGGTCGTTTCCAGCATGGGACAAGCGGCTTTCAAAGCAGAACATGTTTCCTCCTGCGTGGGCATTGTGAACTTTGAGCGCTTCATGGGGCAGCTTGGCATTGCCGCCGGGGACTACGAAGAACGACCCGCAATGGCTCCCATTTTTAACGTGATGGTGAACCCTGATAAACAAGATTGTCTGCGGCAAAAGATTGGAACCTTAGAGATCAACGGCCAACCCTTTGCCCAGGAATTAGAAGAAGGCTTCTTTGAATTCTGCTTCAAGTATTTCCAAAACTACAGTGGCCCGGAAGTGATTCATGTAGAAGGTCAGGCACGCTCCTTTGTAGAGATGGGATTAGCCAGCGTCCCCCACGAAGATGGCGTTTACCTCACCGGCGATCATATTCCTGAAGGAATCCTGTTCAACTACGATCCCCAAAAGGCATCCCCCAGCAATGCCCAGCGGACTAAGATTTCCACCCTAGACATTGCACCCAGCATTTTGGAAAACTACTCCGTATCCATTCCAACTTACATGAATTCTCCATTCCAACTTGTGGCCTAGGGCGTTATCTAACGCCATTCTTCCGAGGTTATTCTAAAGTTGAGTGACAATTGTTCCCTGAAGGTGCCCCTGCCAATTGACAGGGGCATTGGTTTTAGGACTCATTCCAAGCTGGGAAAAAGTGATTGCCCACCGATCGCTTCAGACGGTTCATAGCCCGTTCTGTCATTTCTGTGAAGTGCAGATCATCACAGAGCAGTTGCGTTGCAAGGCGCGTACTGCGTTCATATTTCACGCCATACTTATAGCAAATTCCTGGCCATTGATAAAAGACCTTAGCCAAGGCCAAGGCCGCATCAAAATTCCCCGCAAATTCTCGATGGATGCGCTGGGTATACGCTTGTGCCGCATCTTCGGCCAAACATTGACCCGCAATATGTCCACTTTTGACCGCGTGCAAAATGCCATCCCCAAAGAGGGGATTCACCAAACCTGCGGCATCGCCCACCAAGAGAATCCGGCCTTCATGCAGTGGCTCCTTGCCTGACCAAGTGGGCAACGGATGACCGTGGAAGCGCAATTGGGATCGATCGTAGGCAACCCCCATCGTGGTTAGATAGTCACAAATCGTCTGCTGCAATTCTGCCCGGACTGTGGGGTCTTTGCGAGGATCCAGCTTACCCGGTCGAAATAACCCCGCCCCTACATTGAGGTGATCTCCCTTCGGAAAAATCCAGGCATAGCCCTGTTTCACCGCCCCATATTCCAAATGCACCACCTCAGGCCGCAGATCGGCATGACCAGTGCCCCACGTGTGGGGATGCTCGACCTCTAGGGCGATCGCGATCGATCGTTTTTGGCGCAGTTGGGTGGCTTTGACCACAACGCCATTGGCTCCATCGGCTCCAATCACATAGCGGGCCTTGGCTGTAAATTCCGCCCCCGTTTTAATCCCCTGGGCTCGAACCACGACGCCATCGGCCTCTGGAATCAGCGATCGTACCGCCAAGCCATCGCGCAGCTCCGCCCCAGCCCGCACAGCCCGTTGCGCCAAAGCCTGGTCAAAAATCGATCGTTGCACCATCCAGAGCGATAGTTGGTGGGAAACGCCTTCTGGATTGATAGCCCCCAGGTAGGGATCATCAAACTCCCAGGTGTGGCGCATATGGGTCACATTTGATTCCACAAACGCTTCCGGTGCCAGATCCCACAGAAACTGTTGGATCGTCATCGGCATTCCGCCCCCACAGGTTTTGTGACGCGGTAAGACTTGTTTTTCCAGCAGAGCCACCTTGAGACCCGATCGGGCCGCTTCCGCTGCGGCCATGGCCCCCGCAGGCCCAGCACCACACACCACCACGTCATAGGTTTGCATGTTTATCTCCATCAAATGATCTAGGTCAGCCAGTGATTCAGGTCAGCCAGTATCCAGGTCAGACCCTAGTTTCGACCGTCAGTTCCAGCGAGCCAGTTCAATAATTTCCTGACAAGCCAATATTCCCTGACAAGGGCGAGGACTTTCCTAGGAAATTAGCCCATCTTATGAATTTTGTAACAATTTTTGAATACTTGTCTGTTGCCGCCAGTCTTGCCCTTGCACAGCGGTCCCGACAATATAGTTGTCTTTTGTTTTAACAATTACAACTGAGTACTCTTGATCTGACAATTCGCTACCTAATTCATAGGCTTGGTCTTTTCTTTGACTTGAAAAGACTTGTAGCTGGACAAAAATTTCCCCTTGACAGTTAACGCCGTCATACGCGCGATCGTCCAGCCAAAACTGAAAAAATATGCAATCCGAATCGTTTGCTAATCTCAAAGCCATAATCTTAATGGGCGAATTCTCAAATCTTGACAAAACACAGTTACTTTCACTTTTTCCGAAACAGAGAAAATTAGGCTTTCAGCCCAGCCTGCTAAGTGCTAGGTGCCCCCCTTGACCTAAACCCAAGAAATTCCCTAGGCTGAACGCCTCAAACCACGCTTAGGCCACTAATCCTTGCTGATCCTTAGGAACTTATTTGTAGAAACTTACCTTAAGAAGCTGACCTTAAGAAACTTACCCTTAGAAACTTACCTTCTAGAATAGACACAGTTTCCCCTGAATTACCATTGGATTAACACAGAAAAAAGGACGTACCCAAAGATTTGACACAAACCCTATGGTTACTCCCACTTTTACCAACCTTAAAGAAACTGTTAAGTTGTCAACTTCATTCAGAAGAGATTGATGCAATCCCCAGTTTGCCCTGTACCAGACCTTCACGATCGAGTCCTCGCTCCCCACGATCGAACAATCCCTAATCCTACTGTTTCCTCAATATCATTTCATCCACTAGAGTACTCCCTAGCCAAACTTCATCCACTAACTCCACTAATATCGATAAACCATACATGAATCCACAATGGATTAGATAAACGAATTTACTCTCAAAAAATGTATTCTATGTAATATTTGCAGCGACCAAAAGTGGATTAGACCTTACACATTTCTTACAATGAGCCGAAGAATCTTAGTGCTTTCCCTACAAGTTAACTTCTATTTCCATTTATAATTTAATGAGTATTGAATGAAAGGTTAACTCAAAAGAATTGCTAGGTGATTTGGGCAGCCATTTATATAGTGGTTAACAAGCTAATAGTTAAGGAGCTAATGGTTGACAAGGTAATACTTGAATAAGGTAATACTCGAGAAAACCATGGCGTAGCATTTAACGCCAAGCCCTTAAAGTTTATTCCATTCAATATTCCTAGAATTCTTATTGAGATGCAACGACTGTCTTGATTCAATCCTTCCATTTTAGTTAGCCTGTCTAAAAATATGTCATAACCTAAGAAATGCATAACTATGTTTATTTGTTGCAAAGATATAAATATCTGCGAGACCTTAAGTTGTGCCTCCACAATTTTAGCGTTGCTTGTAGGGGGTAATTAGAAAGATATTGATGAATAGGTGGTCGGGAAATTACGATCGTTGAGGATCCTAACATCACTCTCCTTGCAACCCTATCCCGGATGGGCAGCAAGCTAATCACTAGAGTGCTAGAAGCTACTTAGGATCGCCAGCAATGAGAGGGAGCAACGTCACAAGGTCTGGAATCATAGGTTTGGAATCATTATGCGGATTGTAGTAATTGAAGACGAAGAAGATGTGCGATCGAATATCGTAGAGATTCTCGACTCCGGGGGATTTGAATCGATCGATGCCAATAATGGTGCGACAGGACTACAAATGATTCGCCAATACCACCCAGACTTAGTTCTGTGTGATATCAAAATGGGGAATGGCGATGGGTATGCCGTTTTACAGGAAATTCGTCGCGATCCCTCCACCGCTGCCATCCCTTTTGTTTTTCTGAGCGCTAAGACCGATCATTCCGACGTGCGTCATGGGATGAATCTCGGCGCAGACGACTACCTCACCAAACCCTTTCGGCGCGTTGAGCTATTGGAAACCATCACCGCACGACTGAAAAAGCACCAAGCTTGTAGCCAATCTTCACTGGTTGAATCCGCGTCCGGTGAATCTGCTAGCTGCGAAAACACCGATATGGCTGCTTCAGCCCCCCAGGAATGGGTTAGCGCCATTAGTCATGACCTGCGTGCACCTCTCACCACGATTCGCATGGCGCTGCGCATGATGGAAATGATTCCCGATCGCTGGCGGCAGTATCTCAGCGTGGCGCAGTTGGCCTGTGAACAGGGCGATCGTTTGATTGAACAGTTGCTAGATCAGTATGTTTCCAGCACTGCCGAAACAGATTCCTCGACCACGATTCTGGACTTACAGCCCTGGGTTGAACAAAGAATTGCCGCGTTTGAAGTCCAAGCCCAAGTCAATCAACAATCTCTCACCTTCGAGCTATCAACCTCCATCGATCGCATTGAAGTGAGTGAGATTACACTCCATCGGGTCCTGGTAGAACTGCTACACAATGCCTGCAAATATACCCCCCCAGGAGGAGCTATCCGGCTGACACTGGAGATTCCCGCAACCAAACCGACCACCCTGCGCATCACGTTGCGGAACTCTGCGGAAATTCCAACCGCCGATCTGACTAGGATTTTCGATCGCTTCTACCGGGCTGCACCTGCCACCGTGGGTCTTCATAGCCCCCACAATGACTATGCCCCTAAAGGCTCTGGACTAGGATTGGCCTTAGTGCAATCACTGGTTAAACAGGCCCAGGGAGAAATTTCAGTCCAGAGCAACCAAGGATGGACAACTTTTTACGTCAGTTTACCCTGCACCATTGTGGCAAACCCATAAACCCTGCACAATAGAGCCAGGTTCTATCTTTGCCAGGTTCTATCTTTGATAGTCTCGATACTGTCAAAAGAGGCATGGTTCTCTAAGGTAGACCAGTTGGAACAATTAATCCCTAGGTGAAGTAATTCTTAGGTGAAGTAATCCCTAGGTGAAGTGGCTCGATCGGCTAGCTTGGCCTAGCTGTATCCTTCCTACTTGTATCCTTCTAAGTGTGGTGACTCTGGTTCCACGATATCCGCACCCTTGTTGTTGCACTCTAGCTTTCGCACCCTAGCTTTTGCACCTTACCAGTCAGCCTTTTGATGAAATTGTTGCTCTCCCTATGATGCAAGATGAGGTTAGGCTTGTTTCCCCATCCAATACGCCATTGCAGAATACATCACAGGTGGATGCAGCGCGCTACCAAGCTTTCGTCCATAACAGTCCTGACTTGGTCGGGTGTTGTCTGCCAGATGGGACTCTAACCTTTGTCAACCCTGCTTTAGGGACTTTCCTACAGGTTGCCCCAGAAGCGGTCATCGGCCACAACCTACCACTGCTATTACAGCAAGCCAACAAACCGACCTTAGCCGAGCGGTTTCAAGCCATCCTAGCCCAGCTGGGGCCTCAATGTTGGATTGTAGAAACAGAATGGACTGATCCGATTCAGCTTGATCCGATTCAGCCTGATCCGATGCATGGCGAGGCCGTCACCGACGAGCAATCAATGGCCCTCACTGACCTGCACCAGCCATTGCAACATTCAGGGTTGCCCCCTCAGAGCGGCTTATCACCGCAGACTTGGCATTGGAGAATCCAAGGCATTCGAGACCCCTTAGGCACGATCGCAGAAATTCAATGGGTAGGTAGGCTAATCACTGTTCAGAATACCCAGAATGTCCAGAATACCCAGACTTCGACCGATCGACTCACCCAGAGGATGCAACGACGGCCCTTAGGGGCTCCCTCGCCTCAGACCTCAAATATCCTTCCTGAACTCCCGCAGGGTCAAATTACTCACTTTTTGCAGAGTATTACGGATGGCGTGGTGACCCTCGATCGGCAGTGGCAGCTGACCTATCTCAACCCAGCAGCCCTGGGGATTTTGGGGCAGCCAGCTTCGCTAGTGGTTGGGCAAGTCCTTTGGACAGTCTGTCCTGCCATGGATCAAACGCCGGTGGGCGCTTGTTTGCGGCGGGCCATGGAGACGGGAATCCCCCAGTATGGTGTTGAGTATGCAATCGACGATCGCTGCTATACGGTACAGGTTTATCCTTCCGAGCTAGGATTATCTGTCTATTTCCGCAATATGACAGAGATGGCAAAAACCGTGCAAGCCCGCAACCAAGCCGAAGCCGGTTTGCGAGAAAGCGAAGAACGGTTCCGCCAACTGGCAGAAAACATTCAACAATTATTTTGGATGTACTCCATTGAAGACAAGCGGCTGATTTACATCAGTCCCACCTGTGAGTCAGTCCTGGGGGAAACGAGTCAAGCGTGCTATCGCAAACAGTGGCATGATTGGTTAGACCATGTGGCATTACCCGATCGGGCGGCAGTCCTACAGGCCAGTAAGCAATCCCGTCGAGGTCAAATCACGGAGGTGGTTTGTCGGATCCTGCGGCCCGATGGCACGGAGCGAGACTTGCTAACTCGGGCCTTTCCCGTCCGCAATGCAGCGGGTAAAGTCTATCGCGTGGCAGGAATTGCTGAAGACATTACCGATCGTCAGAAACAGGAAAGCTGGCTGCGTCTGTTGGAGTCGGTAATTGTCAACGCGAACGATGCGGTGGTGATCACAGAAGCAGAACCTGTACAACTCCCCGGCCCCCACATCATCTACGTCAATCGGGCCTTTACCCGCATGATGGGTTACGAACCGGAAGATGTGATTGGCAAAACACCCCGCATTCTCCAAGGCCCGAAAACGGATCTGCACACGCTGGAACATATTCGATCGGCATTGCACCAGTGGAAGTCTGTGCTGGTGGAAGTGATCAACTATCGCAAAGATGGATCGGAAATTTGGGTAGAGTTAAGCATTTTCCCCGTGGCGGATCAAACCGGGCGTTACCACTACTGGGTCGGGATCCAACGGGATATTACTGAACGAAAACGGGCTGAGGCGGACATGAAGATCGCCCTCGTGAAGGAACGGGAACTCAGCGAATTGAAATCTCGCTTTGTATCCACCACCTCCCACGAATTTCGCACGCCCTTAAGCACCATTCTCTCGTCGGCGGATTTGCTGGAATACTATGCCGCTGATGGGTCGCCCAAAAAACAACTGGAACACATTAACCGAATTCAAAATGCTGCGCTTAACATGAATCATTTGCTCAATGACATTTTGATTATTGAGCGAGCGGAAGCCAAAAAATTGAAATTTGATCCGATCGAATTGGAACTCCGCAGTTTCTGCCAAGCCCTGATCGAAGAAACCCAATTGAACGATCGCCATCAGCATCCCCTACGATTTATGGTCACCCCCGATGCTGCCACGCTCCCTGCCTATATGGATGAGCGACTCTTCAGTCAAATCCTGAATAACCTGCTATCCAATGCACTGAAGTATTCCCCTGCCAATCAACCAGTGTCTGTTAACCTGGGTTGGACGACCAGCCAGATTATCTTGCGCATCCAAGACGAAGGCATTGGCATTCCGCTAGAAGATCAAGGTCGGTTATTTGAGCCGTTTCACCGAGCAACCAACGTTGGATCCGTTTCAGGGAATGGTTTGGGGTTGGCGATCGTCAAGCAATCCGTAGACATTCACCGAGGCCAGATTCAAATTCACAGCCAGGTCAACGTTGGCACAACAATTCAAGTCACCTTGCCACGCTTTGCGCCCCGATCGTCTCCCTAGGGAACAGTGTACAAATAAAATTCCAACTGAATAGATGGGTCGGTGGGTGGATGGGTCGGTGGGTGACTGAATCAGGGACTAGCTGACTTGGCGTTCTAGGACAGCTTCCATGGAGCTGGTCATGTAATGGCCCGACAGAATACCGCTGGACATATAGTACTGGGTGTCCCCAAACCGATACATCGTTTCAAAGCCACTGCGTCGTTGCTTGTCGCCGATCGCCCGGTAATGCTGCACGATCGATTCTGGAGCCAGCCAACCTTCGCCTTCGACGTGACCCATATCGCTATGTTGCAGGACGAAGGTATAGCGCCGATCGCCCATGTCAAAGCGGCCTCGATACTGAAAATCGATGGGTTCGCGATCGCTATCCACAAAGATCAGTCTCATCACCATGTTGAACCACTCATCCCGGCTCCAACTGACAAGAACCTTTCCTTTAACTGTAATGGGGAGGCTATTCCGCTCTGTCCAGCTACCCTGCAACAGCCAGACCCCAGGCTCCATAAGAAATGTGTGGTTCACAATGACAAATTTGCTATAAGGATGAATTGATCTCCCAATGGGAACCTATGCTATCACGCAAATTTTCTCAGTAACTTGGTGAATTTCCCCTAAAAGCACAGGGTACTTGGCTCCCGTCACCTCCGGAAGATTACCAGGAAGCTTCAGAACATGCCAGTAGGCTAACACCGCAAAGGCGATCGCTTCCTTGGCATCTCCATTCAGGCCCACGTCATCGGTGGTCATGACCTGACTCTCCGGTAGGTGTACTTGAATACGAGCCTTCAGGTAAGTATTCCGGCTCCCCCCTCCACAGAGTAAAACTTCCTGGGGAACGCTGGGCAGGAATGTCCGGTAATTGAGGGCGATCGAGGCGGCAGTCAGCTCCGTCAGACTGGCCAAAAAGTCGGCATCGGATAGGTGGGCTAACTGGGCATCGGCCCAACACTGCTGGAAATACTCGGGGCCAAACAGTTCTCGACCTGTCGATTTGGGCGGCGGTTCGCAGAAAAACGGTTGGGTCAGCCAGCGATCGACCAATTCCTGGCAAGGCGTTCCCTGGGCGGCCCAGGATCCGTTGCGATCGTAGGTTTGTTGACCTTGAGATAACTGCGTCACCGCTAGGTCGATCAGCACGTTCGCAGGCCCCGTATCCCAGCCCTGGAGTTTCAGGTTGGGATGCTGCACCTTGGACTGCACCGAGGGCAAATAGGTGACGTTCCCGATCCCCCCGAGGTTTTGCACCGCTCGATCGCGGGTGGGATGGGTCAGCAATGCGGCATCCACGGGGGGCACCACCGGCGCACCTTGGCCCCCCACCGCAATATCCGCCGCCCGAAAGTTGCTGACCGTCGGCACTCCCGTTTTGTGGGCAATCACTTCACCCCGCCCCAGTTGCAAGCTGTAACCGAGGCGATCGGGGGTGGGAGGACGATGGAACACCGTTTGACCATGGGAGCCAATCAGTTGGGCCGGTGGGTGATCCTGGTTGATGGCGATCGCTGCTTCGGCAAAACAGGTGGCGATCGCATCGTCCAGTTCCGCCAGTTCGGCCATGGATAGGGGTGACCCAGCGCATACTGCCAGGATGCGATCGCGCAGATCCACTGGATAGGGATAGGTGGCAAAGGATAGCAGTTCCGCTTGCAGGTCATCCTGTTGGCCGGACAAGTTGACCAATGCTGCATCAATGCCATCAACCGATGTTCCACTGATCAACCCAATGACTCGCATGGTAGCCCCCTTACTCAGTCCTCAAAGTTGCCCTTAAAAATTGCCATGGTTAAAAATTGCCATGGTCTGCGTTGGCGGCCTGTAGACGATCGCAGACTTCAGCCACTGGAATGGATCCCAATTCCCCAGCGGCACGGGTGCGGATGCTCAAGGCGTTGGATTCCACTTCCTTAGCTCCCACCACCGCCATGACCGGAATTTTCTCCTTCTCGGCATTGCGGATGAGTTTGCCCAGGCGATCGCCACTGAGATCCACCTCCGCCCGGATACCCAGCATCTGCATCTTCGCCACCGTTTCCTTGGCAAAGGGGACAAAATCATCCCCTACGGGCAGCAGACGAATTTGCACTGGCGCTAACCAGGTGGGGAAATCCCCTGCATACTCCTCGATCAGAATGCCAATCAACCGTTCCAGGGAACCAAAGGGAGCCCGGTGCAGCATCACAGGTCGTTTGCGCGTCCCATCTTCCGCCACGTATTCCAAATCAAACCGCTCCGGCAAGTTGTAGTCCACCTGCACAGTCCCTAACTGCCACTCCCGCTCCAGGGCATCCTGGAAAATGAAGTCCAGTTTAGGGCCATAGAAGGCTGCTTCACCAATCCCTTCAAAATGCTCCATCCCCAATTTTTCCACAGCATTCCGAATAGCTCCCTGGGCTTTTTCCCAAGCGTCATCGGAACCGATGTATTTGCCTGGATTTTCCGGATCGCGGAAGCTGAGACGGGCTTTGAAATTCTTGAGTTGCAAGCTCTTGAACACACTCAAAATCAAGTCCACCACATTCATGAACTCATCGCTGAGCTGCTCCGGTGTCACAAAAAGGTGGGAATCATCAACAGTGAAGCCCCGTACCCGAGTCAGACCGCCTAGTTCGCCCGATTGCTCGTAGCGGTAGACCGTGCCAAATTCCGCTAACCGCATGGGCAGTTCACGATAGGAGCGCAATTCACTCTTGTAGATCTGAATGTGGAAGGGACAGTTCATCGGCTTCATCACAAAACCGATTTCTTTGTCCTTCTCTTCTTCATTGTCCGCCATCATCGGGAACATGTCTTCTTTGTATTTCTGCCAATGTCCCGAAATTTTAAACAGATCAACACGGGCAATGTGGGGCGTGACGACGGGAAGATAGCCGCGCTTGGTTTGTTCCTGTTTGAGGTAGTCTTCCAAAATCGATCGCAGCAGGGTGCCCTTCGGCGTCCACAGGGGCAGACCGGGGCCAACGGGATCGGCAAAGATAAACAATCCCAATTCTTTCCCCAATTTCCGGTGATCCCGCTTTTGGGCTTCTTCCTTGCGGCGTTTGTACTCGTCCAATTGCTCTGCGGATTGCCAAGCGGTGCCGTAGATCCGTTGCAGTTGGGCTTTGGTTTCATCCCCGCGCCAGTAGGCTCCAGCGACGCTTTCCAGTTCGATCGCCTTGGGATCCAACTCGCTGGTATTGTCCACGTGCGGCCCCGCACAGAGATCCCACCACTGATCGCCGAGGTGATAAAGCGTAATGGGCTCAGTTTTAATATCTGCCAGAATTTCCAGTTTGTAGGGCTCGCCGAGGGCTTTGATGCGTTGTTCAGCTTCTTCCCGACTGACCTCTTCGCGAATCACAGGCAGTTTTTTGTTGATGATTTTAATCATCTCTTTTTTGATTGCCTTGAGATCCTTATCAGTAAAGGGTTCCGGGCTATCAAAGTCGTAGTAAAAGCCGTTCTCAATCCAAGGCCCGATCGTCACTTGGGCTTTGGGAAAGAGCTTTTGCACGGCCATCGCCATGACATGGGACGTGGTGTGGCGGATTTTTTTGAGGTCTTCTGACTCGCTGGTTTTGGGGAGATGAATTTTGTCTTCGGACATGGTGTGACTCCAAATACGGAAGGCCAAGGGATGGCCTAGGGATGGGGAAAAACGCTAGAGATTGGGGACTCGTTAACGTCCCACAGTAGTTCGGGTTCCCCGATCGCCCCAATCGAGAATGGCGTTCCAGTTTTGGAGGTTCCAAAAATCCATAATAATTGTCTGCAATTTTGACTGTACGACTGCCAAAGCACTAGTCTAACGTATCCGATCGCCCCTGAACGGACTCTTTCCAAGTGATTTCATCAGCTCGCAAAAATCTTGGTTCTGGTGGATCTGGGAATCAGAAACCACAATTGATCAGATCCTGATGATTAGACCCTAGATCTCATCATTTAGAAACGGATCGAGCTCTGGCACTTCCACCCACTGATGCATTTCGTTGGATTGGTGGCAGCAGTCCATGATGAGTTGAGAGTAGACCCCTTCTCGCAGGGAGGGCGCGATCGCGGTTTGCTGATCGATACTGTTGACCCATTCGTTAACAACGCGCACGATCGGGGCAATGCGGCCATCGTCAAACACGCGGGGAAAGGCCAAGCGATCGGGCACGGGCAGTTCTGCCAGGGGTTGACCGCCCTGACCGCCCCAGACCTGGAACCCGTGGACGTAATCCTTCTGGTTGCTGCTACCCACCACCAGGGTGCCGCGATCGCCATAGACCTCTAGGAAATGTCCCCGCCCCTGCATCGTGACGGAACTGAGACAGACTTGAATGGGCGTCCCGTCCATCAGTTCGAGGGTAATGTTACTGGTGTCGTCGGCGGTGACGGGTTTGAGGGTGCCCGTAGCGGGATCGGGCCGTTCCAGAATCGAGGTACTGAGGCGAACGGAGACACCCCGCACCGCACCGAAGAGCCAAGTGAGGTAGTCAAAGGCATGGGATCCGATCGCGCCCAAAACTCCACCCCCTTGCTCCTTTTGGGCGTACCAGTTCCAGGGGCGCGAAGCATCAGCGCGGCTGGACACGAGCCAATCGACTTTGATGTAGCGGGGTTGGCCAATGTATCCTTGCTGGATCAATTCCGCAAAAAATTGCCAAGTGGGAATGTAGCGAAACTCAAAGTTCATTGTGGCCGCAAGGGATTTTTCGGCAGCTAAATGGTAAAGTTCCCGAGCTTCGATCGCATTCAGGGCGGTTGGTTTTTCCAGCAGGATATGTTTTCCCGCTGTCAGGGCTGCATTAGCGATGTCGTAATGCGTAAAGGGGGGCGTGGAAATGCTGACAGCCTGCACCTCAGGAAGCGCCAGGATTTCGTCGATCGTGGTGCAAGCGTGGGGAATCTGGTGTGCTTGGGCGATCGCTTGGGCTTTGTCTGGATCCCGATGATAGACGGCCACAACTTGAGTGCGGTGGTGGGTTTGCAGGGCGGGCAAATGAACTTTCTGGCCAAATCCAGTGCCCACGAGGGCCACACCGATCGTTGATGATTCCATTGCAGAGCCAGCCACCATAACTTTCCCCGAATTTCCCGAAAAACCCTTCCCATTCTACCGGAGGCGGGGGATGGCTCCATGGCAACTCGTCAGGATTGTCGCACTGGTTGTAGCCCCAGTTGCTGTGATGAGCAATCTTACTCTGGATAAATAGTACTTATGTATTGACAAGTTCTGCCGGATCAACTAACGTACTAGTGTACTATTTGGGTCGAGATGAATGCAACTGGGGACACCCGATCCCTAGAACCCTGGAGACACCATTTAACACCACCGCCACTGGAGTCCTAAATCCATTGGAGTACAAGATAAGGAGAATCCCATGACGGCGACCTCAACACGTCCCCCTCGCGCCAAGAAGGAAGCCCCCCCGGTTATTGCACCGACGCTCACCAAAACCCTCGCCCTAGATGCGGGGAATTACGAACTGAAATATTGGGATGGCCTGGGCAATCCTAAAGCCATTCGATCAATGCGCTTTCAACTGCCCAAGGGTCGGGATCCCGTGCGCTATTCTGATAGTTCACCGTTAGTCGAGTTACCCAATGGCCTGCGCTTTCACTTCGGAACCCAGGCGTACAAATACCGCCGTCAACAACAGACGGTGATTGAGAATAAAGTAGATTTGGCCAAGCTGCACCTCTATGCCTGTGTGGAACCGGGCGCGATCGTGGATGATGTTTGCCAGATGTCCTTAAACCTGTTTGTCTCCACACCGGAACCGGAGAAACACCGCGATGCCATTAAGTCTCAGCTTTTGGGAATCCATGAGTTCAAGCGTAATGATACGCAGTTTCAAATCACGGTTGAGAAAGTGGAAGTCGAACGGGAAGGCTTAGGTTCCTATCGCTGTGCCCAACGCATGGGTATCATTCACGAGACGGGTTACACGATCGTCATCGATATTGGGGGCGGAACTTGGCTCAGTCGCTTAATTGATGCTGAAGGTGAAGTGATTGACGAAAATGTTATGGATCGCGGAGGAGCCTACGAATTGGCCACGGCGATTAGTTTTGACAAGCGGCTAACCAATGTTTTAGGAACCACAGCAGATCCCGGTGTAATCATGGATGGATTTCGCCATGATCACGCCTATGCAGATACCGGACAATCTTGGAAGGAATGGTTAGAGGAATACTTAGATCCTTGGTATAAGAACATTTTCCGCACAGTGAAATCGCAATATACGCCGTTTATGCCGCGCGTTACACGGTTTTTGATCACAGGGGGGAGTTCCCATTTGATTGCCGATCGCTTGCAGGGCTTTAAACTGTTTGCGGTCATGCCGGAACCCCAATTTGCCAACGTTCGTGGTTTATTTCCTGGAGACACCCAACTATGCATGACAACAAACTAAGACTCAGTGCCGATGTCCTGGAAAAGGCTGAGCAAATTGCGGAGGAATGGGGCTTGAAAAATGCCCGTGCTGCGGTAGAAGCGGTCTTTCGCAAATATGCCGATGAGTACCTGTATGGGCGGCAACAGCCAGCCTACGGCCAGCCGCAGATGTCTGGGCAGTACGTTCAGCCCGCTAGTCCGCTAAACTATCACCCACCGCACTCCCCCTCTCAAATTTCGATGCCTGCCTACGTTCCTTCTACGCCCAGCTTACTTCCCTCACCGACATTTGCGTCGTCGAGTTGTGAAGCGGTGGATGAATTGGATGGGTTACTGAGCTTGTAATGTTTCAGTTAACGTTAAGACAACTGCTGAGTCAGTATTCGATCGCTCAATTGCGCTAATCACCCTGGGGGATTTCGTTCCACAGTGACGTTTGTTCTCGTAGACTAACGAAATCTCCATTCCCCAAAATTAAGTGATCGAGTAAGGGAATACTGAGAACCTGGGCCGCTTTCAACAGTTGTCGGGTGAGGGAAATGTCTTCTGCACTGGGTTCCAGGCTGCCGGAGGGGTGATTATGGGCAACGATCAGCCGTGTCGCCCCTTGCTTAATCACTTCGCGGAAAATTTCCCGAGGGTGGGCCAGGGTTTCCGTCGCCGTCCCGATCGTCACAATTTGAGTCCCCAGCAAACGATTTTTCACATCCAGCAACAGCACCGCAAAGTGTTCTTGACTCTGCCACATCAACTGATGGCTCAGGGCAGCGGCGGCCACGGCGGGATCATCGATCAACGTTTTCTCCGGTGGGCGGGATTGGTAAACCCGTTTGCCCAGCTCGATCGCCGCCAGAATGGTGGTTGCTTTGGCAGGGCCAACGCCGTGGATTTGGGTGAGTTCTGGGATATTGACTTGGCGCAGAACGCTGAGGGGATCCTGTTGATGCTGACTCAGCTCCTGCAAAATTAAATGCCCCAGTCCCACAGCGGACAGTTTCCCTGGCCCTTGTCCTGTCCCGAGCAAAATCGCCAATAATTCCGCCGTCGCCAATGTTTGGGAACCATAGGTCATCAAGCGCTCCCGAGGGCGCTCCGTGGCGGGCATGTCAGTGATTCGAAGGGAATAAGTCATGGAGATGCAGGTCGATCGCGCTTCCCTTTAGTAATCCCCAAGCGATTTTAGGTATATCAGAATTGGGCAGAGAAAAAGCTGAGCAGACTCAGTTATTCTGGCTAACTTCGTGGTGTAATCAAGTCAGGGGTGTAATCAAGTCAGGAGCGGAATCACCAGCTCAGGAATGTAATCAATCATTGGGCAACCGGTTTGGAGGAATGGCAGTTGGAAAGTCGGCGGGGCCGTTTGGTGGTGTTTACGAAGTATCCGACAGCGGGAATGGTCAAAACTCGATTGATTCCAGCCCTGGGTGCAGAGGGAGCCGCCCAATTACATCGGCGATTGGCGGAATACACGATCGCTCAAGCTGCGGATTTTCTTCAGAGCCGGTCGGCAAGGGAGCAGGCGCTGGATATTAATGTAGAAATTCGGTTTGCGGGGGCCGATCAGCCAGCGATGGCTGATTGGTTGGGGACGGAATACACCTATGTGCACCAAGGGGAGGGTGATTTGGGCGATCGGATGGCGCGATCGATCTCCGATGGTTTTGCTCAGGGTTATTCAGCCGTGATTCTGATTGGAACCGATTGCCCTGAGGTGACGCCAGATCTGTTATCAGAGGCATTTTCTCATCTATCAACATCAGATATGGTAATTGGCCCTGCTCTGGATGGTGGCTATTATCTCATTGGAGTTTGCAATAATCCAGGAATTGAATTCTCAAAGTTATTTGAAAATATTCACTGGAGTACCCATGAGGTGTTAGCTAAAACGTTAAATAATGCAAATAGTTTATCGTTAAAAATCAAACAGTTAAAAGTTCTTTCTGACATTGACACACCTGAGGATTTAAAAAATCTTGATTTATACCAATTCAACTCAAATATGTGATTTTTCAAGAAAATATCTATGAAATGTATCTGCATTTTTACTTGCAAACTGGCACGCTCACAAATTCTTGATGAACTTCACCAGTCACCGATCGTACAGTCATCGATCTTAACTTTGTTACGTGACCTGGTTTCATGACTTCAAATTTCATCCAACGTCACAATTGCATTATATTCCTCAGAATAGATATACTCACCAGCCTCCAACCCATTGGCAAACTGTTCCAAAAAATCAGTAAAACTGTTAGCCAATAACCTTCGATCGGCATCATCATGCCACATAGTAATGATCTGACCCATCGTCCCTTGAGGGCCAGGGGCTAAGTCCAGGCATTGATGGTTACCGCCACCCGGATCAGAAGTCAAGGGAATCCATTTAGGATGCCACCAATCCTTGCGAAAGATTTGGCCATCGCCGTCATTTTCAATATCATCGATCGCGCCATCCTCTAAGACTTCATTCCAACTCGTCCACTCCTCCTGAATGCGTTCGATCGAATGCCATTCCCAACCTGCAAAAATCCAGGGCGCTTGACTATCTTGGCCATTGTGCCGCAAGTAGCTATCTCTGACATCGTCAGGCAATCGAATATTTAATGCCTGCTCTAACGCTATAATCGCTTCCTCAGTCGCCGGTGGATTTAGGCCCTCCCAGGCCGAGGGGATATTCTCCTGTAAGCAATCTTCAATTCGTTGCCAAATACGATGTAAAACTTGATTCATCATCCTTTCTAAGCAATTTGATTTTTCCAAGTATTAGGGGCAGATTACTAGGCAGCCGCTTCTAGCCCAGAATATGTTTGAGTCCACTGGGGCATTCCCCGCTAGAGTACCCCAAGGAAGCCAGTCGATCGCTAACGGATGGACTGGTTACACTGACTTGAAGTGAATGGCTGGGATTTAATCAAATGCAAGGTAGACACAACTGGTCAAACGTAAAACAGCTTCTTGCTGGAAGTTACGCTTATACGCTTGAGTAATTTCTACGATCGCTTGCTGTTTATCGGCGCTATTGTCGTGTAGGAGCAGCAGCACTTTACTCGGTTCGCGGATCAGCTTGCCCGATCGATCGAGATATTGCCCAAACCCGTCTACCACGGTCAGTCCCTCCCGAAACCAAGGGGGTTACCGTCGTTTGTAGAAATTGATGCCAGTCGTTTGTAGAAATTGATGCTAGTCGATTAATGAAATTCGATCGCCCTTGGGTTTAGATAATCCAAAAAACAATTCTGTTTTGGTCATTTGTCCTGCTGGACAAGCAACGGATTGGGATGGTGATGATTCAGCTAGGCTGCGATCGACTATCAAAATGACGCTGCCACTAACACCAATAGTCACTCCCAAAGCAATCCATTGGAGACAAGTCATAGAACATAAAATATTTGATTTTATGTGCCACAGAGATTTCTTCCTTGACTGCATAATGATACCTATAACTACGATCGAGGGATTGTTAGGATCCTTATAAAAATAACTTGAGTAACTTCTTAAATACTGTGCCCGTCATATAAGACTTACAAGGTTTCGATAGTGCAATTTAAATTTGTAAGGATCCTTAAATCAAAACGCGATGTAACTTATAACCCATGACTTTTACCAATCACCCAATGGCGACGGAAAAAACGCGATAATGCTGACTCTTCCAACGAAAGGTAAATGGGACGACCGTGGGGACAAGTGTTGGGATTGCGAGTTTGTTGCCACTGATTAATTAGCATTTGCATTTCCACTAATGTTAGCGGCATTCCATTGCGAATCGCCGATCGACAGGCGGTGGCCACCTGCGCCGTTTCTAAGCTACTACCCAAACTCAGTTCCCAGAGGGCATCGGCTAGGTCATCCCGCTCCGACAGCAGCGCCGGGGCATGGCGCACCGCCCAGAGATCTTCCCCAAATTCCTCCACCATCATTCCAATGTGCTGAAGTTGTTCCACCTGACCGATCGTTAACTGTTTGAGAATCACAGGCGGTTCCAAATCCACCAACTGCCAGCGATCGCACAATTGTTCAAACAACACCCGCTCATGGGCAATATGCTGTTCAATCAACCAGAGTCCTGTTGCATGTTCTGCCAGAATATACATGTTATGCACTTGCGCAATCGCTTTTAAGTTGAGCGTATTGGGCCCTGATTCCGTTAGATTGACGCGACGATTCACCGCATAATTTCCAGCGAGTTCCGCTGCTTTCATCACGCCTTGAGTTCGACTGGAAGCACTGGTATTTTCACCATCCAGTTTCAACACCTGTTCGATCGCTTGATTCACCCATTGCTGACACTGTTCTAAATGCTGTAAATAAATTTCTTCTTTAGCAGGGTGACGGTTCCAATCAATCCACTGTGCGGGGACGTGGAGATGCACTAAGCAAATGGGATAGCGATCGCGGGGAACCGTTCGCCGTAGACTGGCAAACAAGGTATTTTCTAATTCAGGAGATTTGACAAACCTTCCATTAATGGCAACCTTCATCCAGTCGGGGCGATGGCGATGGCAACGATCGGGCAATCCCAGTAGCAGTTCAACGGAAATGACTTTAGGGGACGAATCCGGCAACTCAGGAGCCAACGCTACAGCGTCCCGATCGCCTACCGTCAGAGAATCACTAGCGTTATCATCTTCGGGCAACTCGGTAATCTGTTGGCAAGTATAGCGCAGATCCTCTGGACGAATTTGCGGCAGAATTTGCGGTAGCATCGTTTGAAAATTCTTACCGCTCCACAACGTGATCCATTCCCGATCGCCTTGATACACTTGCCAAGTGATGTGCGGATGGCTAAGGGCAATGTGATAAATCGTTTGTTGAATCGTGCGGAGCTGTTGGCTGAGAATCGGTAAACTTTGACGACGAGCGGGCCAATTACCAAATAAATCCTCGATCGTCACGATCGTTCCCGGAGCGATCGCGATCGCCTCCCCCTGCTGCACCTGCCCCAGCCCATCGTACAGCACCCGATGACCTTGACTGGTGTCTTGATTCGTCTCTGCTGGGCAACTGAGAATTTCCAAGCGGGACAACTGGGCCAAACTATGGAGCGCCTCCCCCCGAAATCCGAGGGTTTGGATCTGGCCTAAGTCATCCCGATCGTGAATTTTGCTAGTACTGTGGGGCGCAGCGGCTTGCTGCAAATCCGCCAAGGCCATACCCCGCCCATTGTCCGCCACCCGCACCCGCCATTGTTCCGGCCAGAGCGTAATCGTAATCCGCGTCGCCCCCGCATCGATGGCATTTTCCGCCAATTCCCGCACCACCGCCGCCAGGGAATCAATCACTTCCCCAGCGGCAATCAGGTTAATCACATCGGATGGTAACGATCGAATCACAGCCGAATCACAGCGCCCATATCCCCAGTCTAGAAGGGATTGGCGTTTTTGACTGGTTAATTCGGCGGGGTTATCCAGCGAACTAATCTGCCAGGTGAGTTTCCACCGCAGCCACCAGGTAAGTCGTCCAGGACTCGACTAGATCCACCGTTTCCGCTTCTACCATCACCCGGATCACCGGCTCCGTCCCCGAAGCCCGCACTAAAATCCGACCCCGATCGCCCATGGCCGCCTCAGCTTTAGCGATCGCGGTCTGCACCGGTTCGCAATCCTGCCAATTTAACCGGCGATCGCGATTTTCCACCCGCACATTGCGCAGCACCTGGGGATAGGTCTGGAAACTGGTGTCGATCAAATCCGCCAAAGTACCCCCCGATTGCTGGATCAAGCTAGCTAAATGCAAAGCCGTCATCAGTCCATCGCCGCTCACCCCGTAGTGGGGACACAGGATATGGCCGGATTGCTCCCCGCCCAGCATCGCTCCCGTTTTCACCATTTCCGCATGGACATACTGATCACCCACCGCTGCCCGAATCAACTGGCCACCCAGTTTTTGCCAAGCTCGCTCAAAGCCTAGGTTGGACATCACCGTTGCCACGATCGTCTGGTCTGGCAATTGCCCCAACGCCATCAGATCCTTGCCCCAGAGGTAGAGAATGTAATCCCCATCCACCGTGCGCCCCTGGCCATCCACCGCCAACACCCGATCGGCATCCCCATCAAAGGCAAAGCCCACACAAGCTTGATGTTGTTGGACGGCTTCCCGTAGCGTGGCCAAATGGGTCGAACCGCAATTGACATTAATGCGATTCCCATCCGGCTGTTCATGGAGACAAATGACCTCCGCTCCCAGTTGCCGAAAGGCGATCGCGGCGGTTCGAGTGGCAGCGCCCCAGGCCAAATCCAGCACAATTTTCAAGCCTGTCAGAGGATGGTGCGCTTGATTGAGGAGCGGCATTTGGAGATCTTGCAGATAGCGATCGACCAGCTCAGGGCGATAGGAATGCTGGCCCCACTGATGCGGCGTTGTTTCTATGTGACATAGCCGCCCCCGCAGCGCTGCTTCCACGGTTTGCTGCAATTCTGGAGCCAACTTACTGCCGGAAGCCCCAAAAAACTTAATGCCATTGTCCTCCGGGGGATTGTGGCTGGCGGAAATCATCACCCCACCGATCGCCCCGGTGCCCTGGGTCGAGTGAGCCACCACCGGGGTTGGGCACATCCCCAAGTCCCAGACATCCAAGCCCGCTGAAGTTAACCCTGCCGAGAGCGCCGTCGCTAACATATCACTGGAGTTGCGCGAGTCCCGCCCGAGGACGATCGGGGCATGATCCCCAGCCACATCCCGCAGGACTTGACCGGCCCAGTAGCCCACCTGCATCGCCAAAGGAGCCGTCAGCAGTTCACCCGCCTTGCCGCGAATACCATCGGTTCCAAACAATGCGCCGTCTGGCAAACGCACCATGCCCCAAGACTGACTTTCCCGCTGATTCAAGGACGCAACCATACTCTTTAACTCCTCACTGATACGGACTCAGAATACAGACCCAGAACTTGTTTAGGCTGAGATTTTCACTTTGTCAAGCTGATTTGGATTAAGCTTAGGTCGATCGGGGATCAGCTTTTACTCTCTGCACTTTAACTAACACGATTCCATGGCCCACAATGACCAATCCTAGTAATTATCATCAAAGCAACGAATTGTGGCGTTTTAGGGGCACGGCTCCGGTGAAAAACCTACTCCCTCGATCGAAAACCCCCGGAGATGCTATCCCCAGGGGTTATTGGCTCAGTAAAACAATTTGCTGGTCTACACGCCAGCTTCCGCCATCACCGCTTCAAAGACATCCCAAGACAACCCCTGCGCGATATAACGTGGCGCTTTGGGATTGTAAGGACTTTCCAACCGATCGATCTTGTGAATTCGCGTATCATCCGAAATGATAGGAACATCGGGATCGAAGGCAGTCGGACACATCAACGAGCTGGAAAACCCTTTAAAGATCGCAATTTGGTCTGGTTGACCATTCAGATCTACGCTGACTAGCAAAACTTCTCCTGGACGCTTAACTGTGTACTGCTCCAGGCGACGTGCGATAGAAGCTGTCATGCCGATTCCTTTCTAGTGTGCCTAAAAATCAATCACAGCGGGAAAGATTCTAATAGCCCTAAAAACTCAATTTGTGAAGATGCTATGACGCCTTAGCTGAGCTACCCCAATGGGTTGAGCTAACCAATCGCCGAGCGTTTCCGCTTGTTAAGTCGAAAGAAAATAAAATACCCGAGATAAACAACGTAAATCCCTAAACCAATTAAGCCCAGAATACCCAAAAACCATTCCCGTGTGGTGGGATGGAGCAGAGCTTTGTAGGCGATCGGCGGTTGCAGCCATGCAAGACAGAGAGACTGCCCGACTGAGCCTGCCACAATCGCGTCGCTGGACATGAACGCACATTGTACAACAGGCAATTGCAAGACTGCACCTACCAGGCAGTAAACCGACACAGCCCATCGCCAAGCCGTAAATCCTAACTTCAAGACATTGTTGGGCTGATCCCGCACTTCATCATTCAAATCCACCCAAAACCACAGCGAAATGGGGATCAAAATGCGTGCAAACCAGCCCGAAATGAAGCCTAGAGGGATCACGCCAATGAGTAAATAGGTACTAATCAGCAAGAGGCTCGCCACTCGCCAATAGATCACCATCAGACGCTGAATCGCATCCGCTTGTTGGATGAATGCCCCAATCAACAAAACTAATGGAATCACCACTGCAAACAAGACAGCAAGGCGATAGTCCATCCAGATCAGTGAAGTAACCCAAGGTGCCATAATCTACCGACGTGATATCAACTCCCTACGATAACACCATCCCAAGGCGAGGGAGGGAGCAGGCAAGCAAATTCTGCTGAACGCTTCTAGGCGAGCCTTCAAAATTACTTATCGATCGCTGAACCAAGGGGCAACCTCGCGACCGATCACAGACCCCTTAGAAACACAGACCCCTTAGAAACACAGACCCCTTAGAAATGATCTATCGATACAATAGACAGCACCCACGGATTTAACAAACAAAAATGTAGAACCCATGGGCGCTGCTAAGTTTAGAGGATCTTTTCCGAGGGAACGAGTCCCTTAGTCCTCGTAAATCCGGCATTCTGCGGCTTCCGGATTTTCATCACAGTACTTTTCAAACGTGGTTTGAGGTTTGACTTGGCGCTGGTGAGAAGCTTCAGCTTGCAGTTCTTCAACCGCATCCCAAGCGGCGGCACATTCTTTGGAATTCGCGCCACTGACATCACAGACCGTGCGAGCATTATCGCGCTCTTGCTCAATTTGTTGTTGAATGTCGCTCATAGTTTTTTCCGTCACTCTTCTATAAAGTTGGCTTCGACAATGGTATTTTCGACGATCGCGGACGATCACCGAGGTAAATCATTGGGAGAGAGTAGGGACAGCAGAAGGAACTCGCTCCATAGTTGTTCAGCATTCACAGCGGTTAAACTGGGTGATTAAACAAAATCTGTGGAACGCCTTGACTGAACCTGCCCCTATTGTAACTTGCTTCATTCCCGCAGCAAGGCAAGCCTCGGTTCATGGGGTTGGGTTATCCCCTAGGCTTGAGCATTCTGACCCTAGCTCAACGCCCTTCAGAATGTTTTTAAAGAACGGTAATCTTCCCCTCAGGAATCGAATTCTCTCCAGCGGTCATGTTAGGGTGGGTACATTCAAGCCCATGGAATCTGCTGAGGGATCTGCTGAGAGTGGAAACGAATGTTCGCGCTATGAAATGGTCTAGTGCCTTGTCAACTCGCCCTTCACTGGAAGCGGCGATCGCTGAAGTTGTTGAACAAGCCCAAGCCCAGCTAGGCGTGCCGGCAGATGTCGGTTTCTTGTTTGTTTCATCGGCCTTTACCAGCGAGTACGCTCGGATTTTGCCGCTGCTTCAGCCCCAACTGCCCAACGTCCCAGTGATCGGATGCAACGGGAGTGGCATTATTGGCATCAACAGCCGTGGCACGGTGCGGGAAGTGGAAGATGAGGTGGCGATTAGCTTGATCCTCGGGAGCTTACCAGGAGTCGAGGTTCACCCCTTTTACATCAGCATGGAAACCTTGCCAGACTTGGACAGCGCGCCCAGTGCCTGGGCTGAGTTAGTGGGTTTACCGGAGGCAGCGCAGCCGCAGTTTGTCCTACTCGCGGATCCGTTTTCGACGGGGATTAACGATTTCTTAGCGGGATTAGACTATGCATTTCCCCAATCGCCCAAGGTGGGTGGCATTGCGAGTTCAGGCATTACCAATGGCAGCAGTGGCCTCTTTTGTGTCGATCGCTTCCACCGCAGTGGTCTGGTGGGGATCGCACTGACGGGCAATATTGTGATTGATACGATCGTGGCCCAGGGCTGTCGTCCGATCGGTCAGCCCTACTGTGTGGTAGAAAGCGAGCGCAACATTATCCTCAAAATGGAATCTGAGGCAGAGAATAGCACGATTCAAGGTAGTCCCCTGGAAATGTTGCGGGATTTGATCCAAACCCTCAGTGAGGAAGACAAAGTTTTAGCGCAGTCGGCCCTGTTTGTGGGGGTGGCGCAAACGGAATTTAAGCAGTGTTTAGAGTCCGGCGACTTTTTGATTCGCAACCTGCTGGGATTTGATCCCCGTGAGGGCGCATTGGCGATCGGCGATCGGATTCGCCCCGGTCAGCGCATCCAGTTCCATCTACGGGATGCGGCCACCTCGGAAGAAGACCTAGAAACCCTCCTGCGCAAGTATCAACTCAACGCCATGAACCATTCCAAGGCGCAGGGAGCACTGATGTTTGCCTGTCTGGGACGCGGGGAATCCCTCTACGGTGAGCCGAACTTTGATTCTCAACTGTTCAGCCGCTATGTGGACCATGTCCCGATCGGGGGCTTCTTCTGCAACGGCGAAATTGGCCCCGTTGGTACGACCAGCTATCTGCACGGTTTCACTTCGGTATTCGGAATTTTTCGGGAGAAGTAAGCCATTCTTCTAGGAAGGCAGATAGGAAGCCAGGTAGAAAACCAGGTAGGAAGCCAGGGTTCGCACAGTAGAGGTTGCCACCCATCTACTTTCCCACCCATCCACTCTCCCACCCCCTCTACTTGCTGCTGTAAATGTCCCCCAGCCGATTGAAGGGGAAAAAGCGCACCCAAGCTCGCCCGATAATGTTCTGCCGGGGCAAAAATCCCCAGGCATGGGAATCGTTGCTGTTATTACGGTTATCCCCCATGACGAAGTAATAGTTGTCTGGCACTTGGAAACTCTCGCCTTCCTTCAGTCCTTTGGAAAATAAGAAGGAACAAAAATCCTGGCCGCGCGGAACTAAGGGAACTTGACTCGGACAGTTATAGGCGGGAGGTTCAGCAATGTAGGGTTCCGCGATCGGCTGACCATCGATCGACACTTTGCCTTGATAAACGCCCACGCGATTGCCCGGTTGGCCGATGATGCGTTTGATCAGGGCTTGATCTTTACCATAGCCCTGGCGCTGTAAGGGTTCGGGGGCACTAAAGACCACAATATCCCCAGTTTGAGGGGGATGGAACCAATAGGAAACCTTCTCAACAATCAAGCGATCGTCGGTCAACAAGGTTGGCACCATGGAATCGGAGGGAATGAATCGCGGTTCTGCAATAAAGGTGCGAACCAATAACGCCACAATCAGCGCGATCACGACAATCTGAATATTTTCCCAAACGGACTTCCAACGGTCAGTCCGGTCTGAATTGGATGAATTGGGGTTATTCGCCATAGTTCAACCTAACAACTACTGTCGGATTTCTGAGTCTGGGGTTTCTGCCGCTTCTAGATCGCCAGACTGAAGCCACTGAAGCCAAACAGTCAACTTACCAACAGCCACAATCTATATCAGAAGAATTCAATCATCTGCCATTATCCCGTGCCTTGCCGAATATTCCGCGAAAAAGACCGTCGATCGAGGGTGAACAAAATTTACGGTTGCGAAGATTTTCTGAGTTTCTCGGCCCATCCCAGAAACTGCGTTGCAAAATGGTACGTAAATCAGGAGTCACAAGAATTGGGTGGGTAGTTAGCCCTCACAGAGGATCTCCTGGGAGACTTCCGATCGTCTCTAGTCGTCCTCTCACCATCGTCATTACTGTATCTACTTTTAAGCCATAGGAAATTAGGGAAGAAACGATGACTTTTACCGCAGACCAGCTCACAAGACTTCGCGATAATCTAGACGGCTTAGGCTATCCCATGGGGCCTCGCGGTCTGTTTGGCATTGGCAATGAGCAAAATGCCTTTGATGCGGCGGCCTTAGGGGGCGGCAGCATTACTGCCAATAATTCCATGCGGAGTATCAAGGTTCTGGATGCCTATACCCGATCGGCGATCTATCAATTCCAGCGCGATCGGCAACTGACCGCCGATGGTAAGTTCAGTGCGGATCTCTTGACGCAGGTGGATGGCATAGTCCGCAACTTACAAAACAACTTGAAACTAGTCCTGAAAAAAAGTGACTTACCGCTAACGGGCTATTACGGGATCCAAACCTTCCAGGGCGTCAAGGAATACCAAAAAGCCAAGGGTTTACCCATCACTGGAATTGCCACCCCAGCGATTCAACGGCAACTGAATGACGAAGCCAGAAAGTTGGCTGGGAAACCCACAACCGGCGGATCGACCACACCCCCAGCCGTGGCTCCCAATGACGCAGTAACAAAACTGGCAGCGCTGTCCAGCATCAAGCGCCGCTACCAAAACGGGGATATTCTCACCGACGATTTTGTTAAAGAAGTGATTCAAGCGATTCCCTAGAACCCAATCAACTTGTGATTGCAATCCATCGCGATCCCTCTCAATCCCCCTATCTCCTTCGGAGAGGCTACGTCAAGGAAAAGGGGGATTTTGCAAGAATTTACGTAAATTCTCTACTTTTTTCCAGCACAGCGATCGGCTTACCAGGGACAGGTTGACGGATCGGCGCTACATCCCATGCGCTGAATGGTATTCTGCTCAAATTGGTCAATGGCTAGGGTCGGCGTGTCATTGTTCAGAAAACGTCCGGTGAGGAGTAGGACGGTTAAAGGATCCGCCAGTCCTGTTGCTTTGAGTTTGACGGTGCTTTGGAAGCTGCGAATGCCGTCAGCATCGGGGCTAAATCCTAGTTTCTTCAGAGAGCGATCGATCTGGGACTGGGTTAGTACAACTTCATTGGGCCGAAAGATGGGGACATACTCCTGTCGCCAGCGCGATTGGAGTTCCTCCTGCGTCCAACTGTAATAGCGGCCTTGGGCGGGATCGGCAACAACGACATGATCCTGATCCATTGCCATCAGGGCAACGGCATGGGGTAATCTGCGCCACCCTGCCCCTAGCCAGACGGATAACAAACCGGGGCGATTAATCTTCCAGAGCTGCTCCCAGGTGGCTTGGGTGACTTCCAATCCCGTTAGCCCAAAGCCTTGGGCGGCTTTGATCACCTGCGGATTGGACGTTCCCATACGACTGGTTCCGGCCAGTTGCGCCACTTTGGATTCCGTGGCTTGGGTCATCCCCCAGCGTTGCAGCAAGGTGGCCAAGGCAGAGGGAGCACAGCTACTGGCAGAGGTTTGCTTAAAAACCTGATTGGGCCGCAGGTTGTTTTTCAGTTCGCCATAGATCGGTGACAGGTAGTAGGATTCCACCACGGTAAAACTGATTAAGCCGATTAAGCTCACAGCAACGATCGCGCCCAATTGGACCCGTGCGGTTTTCCAGCTAATGGCGATCGCAAAGCCACAGGCTCCGATTAACAAAACTCGGATCATCAGCCAAGTAATCCGCATTCCCACCACGCGCCAATCCAACGGGAAAAATTGCATCTGCGGCAAATTCACTGCCAGAAATAGCAACAACCCATAGATCAGAATAATGATCCAGGTTTGCCATTCCTGTCCCTTGAGCAAGTCGTTAGCCGTTGCCCCACGACGCAACATCAACTGGCCGAGGCGCGTGCCCCCATAAAAAAATACGGCTCCCAACGCTAGCGTGGCCGGAACAATCCACAGCATGAACTCTTTTTCCTAGATTTGCACCATTCCTGTCTTAGCCTGAGAGTTCCCCAGTTGCCCATAGGAGATGACATCCTTTGGTTTGCGGCTCTCGATCGATCTCAACGAAACCTGCTGCTATCTGGTGAACTTGCTATTCTGAATGAGGTGAATCCATCGATCGGTATCTCCTGTGCAACGGCGTCAATTTCTTCAACAACTTTTACAAACTTCTGGGGGCTTGATTGGAGCGAGCTTGCTCACGGGCTGTCAATCCCAAAGCATTGATCCGCTCTTTTTAATGGATTTGCTTGATCCCAAAATGCCCTTACCGGATCATCTGATTACCCCGATCGGTGAGTTTTATGTGCAATCCTATGCACTGCCCTCCCAGGTGAAGTTGGAAAACTGGGAACTCAAAATTGATGGAGCGGTCAAGCAACCCTTGACGTTGAAATTTGACGATATTTTAAACGCACCCCAGGAAGAGTTCTATCTCACGATGGAATGCATTGGCAATCCGGCGGGGGGTAACTTGATCGGCAATGCCCGGTGGACGGGGACACCGCTGCTACCGTTTTTGGAAAAAGCGGGCGTGCAACCGGAGGCGGTGGAGTTCAAAATGCGGGGCAATGACTGGTACGAAACCACGTTGCCTGTGGCGGAGTTGCTGCGGCCTGAGGTGCGGTTGGTGCATCGCATGAATGGCGAACCGTTGACCAAGGAGCATGGCTTTCCGTTGCGCATTATCATTCCGGGCCACTTTGGCCAGAAGCAACCGAAATGGCTGGTGGGCATTAAGGCGATCGCGAAGCCAGAAACGGGCTATTGGGAAAATCAAGGCTGGTCGAATACGGCGGAAATTCCGACCCATGCGTTGCTGCGGCAAGTACAGGAGCAGCGGGTGTGGAATGGCCATCACAGCGTGACGTTTAAAGACGAGCTAACGAACCTAACGAATCATTGGCGCGATGGCATTTTGCTGGCGGGAGTGGCCCTCGATCGATCGACGCCCATTACCCAAGTCCAAGTCAGTGTCGATAACGGTCAAACCTGGCAAGTTGCAGAACACAATCAGCCCAGTTCTCCCCATGAATGGACATTGTGGCGTTACCGTTGGTTACCCGATCGTCCGGGGAAATATACCGTTCTGGCACGGGCGCAGTCGGGGCGGGAAATGCAAGAGATTACCCGATCGGATAAAAAGCAAGGTAGACCCGGTATTTTAAAAATCGATGTCACACTTGCATAATTCCGATTAGTCGCCAATTGGTCGCCAATTGGTCGCCAGATTGATTATCTGAAGTTCATTTAAGCGATCCTCTAGTATTCCGGTATTAATCATGAATTTATTCTAATTAATGCCTTCACTAGCACTATTTTGAGTACATTAAAGTCTCATCTAAACATAGCAAAATTAATCATTGAGATTGTTGCAACTTTACTTTGAATTCAATTTATTCTGATGTCAGAATGATCCATTACTCAAAACCGAAAATTTACGACTGCTCCGCGCTTCGATCGTCCCTTCGATCGTTAGCAGAGGATTCCACCCCCTCGTCCCTAACTTTTCCTCTCAAAATCTGCCAAAAGTCTGTTATAAGAGAGTCCTAAGGTAATGGCATCCAAGCATGGCAGCAGAGGAGCACGGCAATGGACTGGAAGGAGTGGCCGCAGCGCAAATTAGTCGGAACCATCATCGTCGGGCTGGGGATTGCCTCCTTTGGAGTGGGTGCCCTGGTTTCTACAACCGTCAAAACGGATCCGAATGGTCGTTTTCAATTCATGGGGATCACCAGTCCTTTCCCCAACGGCAGTCATTCAGGTTCTAGCAACGCCATTGGTGCACCCAGTGCAGTCAGCCCGCTGATCACCAATCGACCCTCCCCGCAACGCACCGAAGCACTCCAAAAATTTGCCAACGCCGCTCAACCCTCCCTCGATCGCAACCGTGCCCGCTACCTCCTCGCCCATACGGCCCTCGAAGCGGGGCAAGCCCAAGCCGCGATCGACCTCCTGAAAGATCTAGAAACCCACTACCGTCCCATGGCTGCCTCCGTCCTTTTGCAGCAGGGTCGCGCCCAGGAAGCGGCTGGGCAGAAAGAACCGGCGATCGCGGCCTATCAATCCATCCTGCAACAATTTCCCAAAGATCCGGCGGCGGCGGAAGCCCTGTTTAACTTAGGTAAAATTCTCGGAAAATCTGGCGAACAACATTGGAATCAGGCGATCGCCCAATTTCCCAGCCATCCCCGCGCGATCGACATTGCCAAACTGCGGTTACAGGAGAACCCCAAACAGGACAGCCCCAAACTGTTTCCCATGCAGTTGCATCTCGCCAAGTACGACTACGAAACGCGGGACTACGCCAGCCGGACGGAAAAATTCCTGCAAACCTATAGTAAACAACTGAAACCGGAGGATTGGGCCGCGATCGCCTTTGGCCTCTGGGAAAATCAGAAATACGACCTCGCCGCTGCGGCCTATGCCCGCGCCCCGGAAACGGCTTTAACGGCTTACCGGGCTGCACGGGGCTTGCATTTGACCGGACAATCGGGCAGTCAGCAACGCTATCAAGCCGTTGTGCAGAAATACCCCAAGACGCCCGAAGCGGGACTGGCACTGACCCGACTGGCCCAACTGGCGGAAAAACCCCAGGACGCGATCGCCTATCTCGATCAAGTGATTGGCCATTATCCAGATAAAACCCCAGAGGCGATCGCCAGTAAGGCCGATGCCTTGGAGAAACTCAACAGTCTCCAATCCGCCAGTCAACTGCGGCAATTGCTCCTGCAACAGCATTCCAATAGTGAAGCTGCTGCCGAACTGCGCTGGAAAATTGCCCAAGACCAAGCCAAAGGCGGCAAACTTCCTGCGGCGCAGCAGTGGATCGAAGCCATTTTGAAGGACAACCCCACGAGCCCGATCGCGGCCAAGGCGGGCTTTTGGGGCGGGAAATGGGCGCAACAATCCGGCCAAAGCCAGCAGGCATCCAATCATTACCAAGCCGTGATTAAACTGCATCCGGAATCCTATTACGCTTGGCGATCGGCGTCGCGGCTGGGTTGGGATGTGGGCGATTTCGATAACGTACGTCAGTTACAACCGGCGATCGTGCGGCCAAAGGTGCGCGATTCCCTGCCAGCGGGGTCAGACACGCTCCGGGAACTGCACCACCTGGGCTTCGATCGGGACGCTTGGAGCTATTGGCAAGTGGAATTCCAAAACCGGCAACAGCCCAGCGTGGCGGAACAGTTTACCGATGGAGTGATGCGTCTGGGCGTGGGCGATAACCTGGATGGAATGTTTATGATATCCAACTTGAACGATCGGGAAGCCGCCAACGATCGGCAACAGGTGGCCACTTTGCGGAAAGATGCCAGCTATTGGCAAGCGCTCTATCCCTTCCCCTACATGGCGCAGATCGAGTCTTGGTCGCGGCAACGGCAACTGAACCCGATGTTAGTCACGGCCCTAATCCGCCAGGAATCCCGCTTTGAGCCGCAGATTAAATCGTCGGTGGGTGCAACGGGGTTAATGCAGGTCATGCCCGAGACGGCCAGTTACATCGCCAGCCAAATCAAGTTAAAGGAATACAAACTCGATCGACCGGAGGACAACATCAAGCTAGGCACTTGGTATCTGAACTACACCCACCAGGAATATTCCGGGAATTCCATGTTGGCAGTCGCGAGTTATAACGCAGGCCCCGGTGCGGTGGGAGGCTGGCTAGCGAAAAGTAAGACCCAGGATGCTGATGAATTTGTGGAAGCGATTCCCTACGCAGAGACGAAGGGCTATGTGAAGTCCGTCTTTGAGAATTACTGGAACTATTTACGATTGTATAACCCCACCATTGCCCAAAAGGTTGCACAAGTTTCACCGAACCATCCCCGTGAATTATTTTAGAGAAGTGAGGTGTGGCATTGTCCCGATCGTCGCTCGTTGCCTGGAAATCCGTGTTTGGCCTTGCCGCTGTGCAGGGAGCCATTACGCTAACTTGGGTGATTTATAACCTGTATGTTCCCAACCTACTGGAACAGGTTGGTTTACCGAAAATTGTTGGACTCTATTTACTAGCCTTTGAAAATTTCCTGGCGATCGGGTTGGAACCGCTGATGGGAAGTTTATCCGATCGGCAAAGAACCTGGTTGGGCGTTCGGTTTCCCTTTGTGTTTCTGGGCATGATTGCCGCAGCGGTGTGCTTCATTGCGATTCCCGCTTGGGCGTTTTTAGGCAGTGCTACGACGGTATTGCAATGGCTAGTACCGATCGGGTTGTTGGCTTGGGCGATCGCGATGGCGATTTTTCGCAGCCCTGTGTTGGGGTTACTGGGGCAGTATGCGATGACCAGTGGACTCCCCCAGGCAGCTAGTATTCTAACCTTAGCAGGGCTCATTTCAGGACTCTTCACATTGCCAGCCTATCGCAAGATTTTGCTGAATTTGGGGCCATTGGGAGCCTTTGGCTTGGGGTCCCTGTCGTTGCTCCTCACCGCCTTTGTGCTGAATCAAGCCCAGCCAGAAACCCAGGTGAATCCAGCGGAGATCGCGGGCTCCAGCCATCGATCGATGTCCTACAAACGCTTAGGGCTCCTTGTAGCTGTAGGGTTGGGTTTGGGATTGGGGACGGTGGGAATGCGCAGGGTGATTCAACCCAGTCCTGATAGTGTGTTTCTGTTAAATCTCTTCACGTTGACTCAACTGATCAGCGTTTTACCTACGGGCTATTTGGCTTCTCGATGGGGAAATCGTCGATCGATGGTATTGGCGCTAGCAACTATTCCCCTGTGGATTGCAGGTTTACTCATTCCCTACTTGGGTATACAGGTGTTGTCTGTGATTGCATTGGGCTGTGTGTTCGGGGTGCTGTTAAACGGAGCGATTCCCTTTGCACTGGCCCAAGTACCTGTCGCCAAAGCGGGATTGGGGGTTGGCCTCTATTTTGCAGGTCGTTCCGCTGCCGATAGCTTATTTAACTTCCTCCTCGCACAGATAGGTAGTTTCCCGACGGAAATCAACGCGATCGGGAGTATTCTGGCTTTTGCGGGGGCAGGATTTTGCATTCTGTTAACCCGCGATCGGCGGAATCTTGGATCGGCAGAATCATGAGCGGGGAGCCATAATAAGATGACGGGGCTGAGTTATGGGGCTGAGTTATGGGGCTGAGTTATGGGGCTGAGCTACAGGCAAGAACAGGCCAGCTCACGGAGGGAGAGTCCGTCATGCCGAACGATCGCCGATTTGGGTAGGATGGTTGAGAGACATTTGCATGGTTGAACGGTATGGCTGATCTATCTTTAGACGCAATTCGGACAGAAGCCCTTGAACACATCGCTGCCGGAGCCTACGATCGCGCCATTACGCTCCTCTCAGAGACGATCGCCCATCAACCACCCAACAGCCAAATCTATCTCACCCGAGGTTCCGCCTACTGCGACCTAGGCCGCTACGACGACGCGATCGCTGATTTTACCCATGTCCTACAAATCGGTGACGAACCCGCCTTCGCCCACCGGGGTCTAGGCATTGCCTACTACAAATTAGGCCGATTCCACGATGCGATCGCGGCCCAAACCGAGGCCATTCGCCATAACCCCAACTACGCCGATGCCTATAGTGATCGGGGCCTTGTCCATTCTGACCTAGGCGAATTTGATACGGCGATCGCTGACCTCAGCCAAGCGATCGTCTGCGATCCCAACTTTGATATTGCTTACGTAAACCGAGGCCGTGCCTATGCCAGCGTAGGCGATTTACAACGGGCGTTACTCGATTTCAACCAAGCCATTCTCCTCAACAATCAATTTGCTGTTGCCTATTACAATCGCGGTCGTGTTTATCGGGATATGCGCGAATTTAGCAAAGCTCTCACCGATTTCGACCAAGCCCTTACCCTGCAAAACAACCTCGCCCCCGCCCACCTAGAGCGCGGAAAACTCTACGAACATCGCCGCGACACCGCCAAAGCCTTCCAGGACTACACCGCCGCTTTGACTCTCAGCCCCACCTTCGCGGAAGCATATCTCTGTCGAGGCAACCTCTACGCCAAATCGGGAGATCTCTCTGCCGCGATCGCTGATTACACCCAAGGGCTCATCCATCAACCGCAATCGGCAGCACTCTATTTTAATCGCGGATTGGCTTATCACTATCTCAGAAACTGGAATGAAGCCCTGCAAGATTACAACCAAGCGATCACGATCGACGCAGATAATGCAATGGTTTATTTAAATCTAGGAATTACCCAAGCGGCTCAAGGCAATCATCATGGCGCAATCGCATCGTTCAATCAAACCATTCAACTCGACCCCGGTCTGGCAGAAGCTTACTATTGTCGAGGACTGGCCCAGGGTCAACATCAAAATTTTCAAGCGGAAATCGACGACTACACCCAAACCTTACAGCTCGAACCCACCTATTTACCCGCTTGGATTAATCGCGGCAATGCCCACTTTCGGCAGGCACGCTACGAAGTGGCCCTCGCGGACTATCAACAGGCCAGTCGGCTAGCCCCCAACGATGCCCTTGCCTATGCCAACCAAGGCCGTGCCCTAACGCAATTGGGCGATCGCGCCACCGCAAAAGATCAATTCCAACTCGCCGCCCAACTGGCTTTTAAACAAAATAATTTGGCGCTCCACCGTCAAATTCTCCAGGAACTCCAGCAACTGTCGTGAAAGTCTCACTGTTCCAAGCACTCAGGCTCAAGCCAAGGAGATCTCGATCGTGGCCAGTTTGCAATTCAAGTTGAAGTTATTTCGACGACGGGAAATTTGGTGTCCGACCTGGCGAGGTTGGCTCTTGCTGGGAGTGCTCTTGCTGGGGTTAGGGCTGGGGGTTGTGCCGCGAATTCATCCGTTTTTTGCTGTGACTGCGCCGATTTCAGCGGAGGCGTTGGTCGTGGAGGGGTGGATGGATGATGAGGCCGTTATCCAGGCGATCGCGGAATTCAAATCCCATCCCTACCAATTGTTGATTACAACGGGTTCTCCACTGCCGAAAGGCTTTTATTTAGCGCAATATCAAAACTTTGCGGAATTATCGAAGGCTACCTTAATTCAAAGGGGATTTCCGGTCGATCGTATTGTTGCAGTTCCTGCGCCTTTTGTGATCAAAAATCGTACCTATACTGCTGCTCTCTCCGTTAAACAATGGTTGGAAAGAACTCAATCTTCCATTCGTGCAATCAACATTTTTACAACGGGAGCCCATGCGCGTCGCAGTTGGATGCTCTATCGCAGGGCGCTGGAACCGCAGTTTCAAGTGGGGGTGATTGCAACGCCACCACAAACCTATGAAGTCGATCGATGGTGGGCCAGTAGTGAAGGGGTGAAAATGGTGATCTTTGAGGCTTTAGGGTGGTTCTATGTCCAGGTGTTTAATCGGTTGGATTAGGTGGTGGGAGACGGGATGTGGAGCGGGAGAAGGTGAATTTGTTGGTCTTTGATGCAAAACAGGAGGTTGTGGTGCAGTGGATCGAGTCAATGAGTATCGAACCATAATTCAGCGGGTGATGGCTGATTATTACCAGCTTTATTCCCGATCGAAGAATCCAGATTTAGAGACGTTGTTGTTGTGTGATGGGTCGCAGGATCAGTATTTGTTGATGCGGTTGGGCTGGGAGGGCGATCGGCGGGTGAATCGGAATGTGATTCATTTGCGGTTGCGGGATGGCAAGGTGTGGGTGGAGGAGGATTGGACGGAGCAGGGGGTGGCGACGGATCTGTTGGCGGCAGGGGTGGAGCGAGAGGCGATCGTGCTGGGGTTTCAGCCTCCTCATGTGAGAGAGTTTACGGAGTTTGCGGCGGTTTAAGGTTCGATCATTTTGGTGGGTGGAAGGTTTTGGGATTCAGGTGTTAAACTCTAGCAGATAATGCTTCTCTGCTGGAGTTTTTAGGCCATGGTGGTCGATCGTTTGGCGGATATTCATGCTGCGTTGACGGATCTTTATGAGCAGCTTGCGGGTGAGGAACGCGCATGGCGGTTGGCAGAGGAGGCGGAGAAATCTAGGCTTCAGCAGAAGATTCGGTTAACTTGGCAGAGAATTCGTGAGTACGATCGCGAATATGTTTTAACTTTGAGCAAGCGGGTGAAACGGGCGGATTTGCCGGAGCCGATCGCGGAGGCGGTGATGGCTGAGTTTGTGGATGAGCTGGAAGTTCTGGCTCCCATGGAGAAGCGGGATGAGACGAAGCAGCTTTTGTTGGAGATTTTAGCGGAGTTGAGGAAGCCGGGGGTGCCTGCTTCGGCGAAATTAAAGGTGGCGATTCCGATTATCCCGAATGTGGTGAGTTATGAGCTGGAGGGGGATACGGAGAGTGTGGTGCGGCGGCTGTTTCCGACGTTTGTGAAGGTGTACGAGGCGATCGCGGCAAAAAAGTAGCGGCTCTTGGTGCAGGGAGTTCTGAGCCAGGAGCGCCATCAAAGTCAAGTCTGAAGCCGAGTGCGCTGAGGCTACCAGTACAATTGCCGGAGAATTTTGTGAAGCGGCCTGAGGCGCTGGCGGCAGTGAAGGAACTGCTGCTACGGGAGAGTGAGCGGACGTTGGTGGTGAGCGCGATCGCGGGGTTGGGTGGCCTTGGAAAGTCGGTGTTGGCGACGGCGATCGTGTGGGATGACGAGGTGCAGGCGCGGTTTGCGGATGGGATTTTGTGGGTGACGTTGGGGCAGCAGCCGGATTTGTTATGGGAGCTTGGGGAGTGGATTCGGGCGTTGGATAAGTCGCGGGAGAGTTGGAGTGCGACGACGCTGGAGTCGGCGAGGAGGTATTTGCATAGTCTGCTAGTGGATAAGCGGGTATTGCTGGTGGTGGATGATGTATGGAATGCGGCTCATGCCAAGTGGTTTTGGGTGGGTGGGCCTGAGTGTCGGGTGTTGGTGACGACGCGGGGGGTTCCAATTATTGGGGCGGAGCGATATGACTTAGATGTGATGTCGCCAGAGGATTCACTGACATTGATTCGGAAGACGTTAGCGGATAAATGGCAGGTGGAGATGGAGCAGCCTGCGTTAGAGTTTGCAGAGATGCTGGGACACTTACCTTTGGCGTTACGGTTGATGGCGCTTCAGATTAGTCGTGGGAAAAGGTGGGAGTCGCTAAAGCAGGCATTTTTGAAGGAACGGTTGCGGTGTTTGTATGAGGCTGGGGTACGGTTGTCAGATTTGTCTGAACAGGAACAGCGCCAATGCAGTTTAGCGGCTTGTTTTGAGGTGAGTTTGGCAAGGTTACGGGAGGACGATCCGGCGCTATATGAGCAATTTGTGTGGTTGGGGGTGTTACCGGAGGATGTGACGATTCAAGAACAGATGGCAGTGACGTTGTGGGGTGTGGAAGATTGGGAGGCAGAGGAGTCGCTGTTGAGTTTGTATGAGCAGGCGTTTCTGATGAGAGCGGGGGAGTCAGTTGAGGGATATGCACTGTATCGGATGCATGATTTGATGCATGCTACGGCGCAGGGGTTGATTGAGTCAGGATGTTTAGCGGGTGTAGAGAGTTTGGCTGCGGCGCATCGATCGTTTGTGGGACGGTATGGCAAATTGAATGCGGAAGCTTATTTGTTTGGGTTGCCGAAGGATGGTTATATTCATCGGCATCTGACGTGGCATTTGGTGATGGCGGGGCGGGAGGATACGGTTCATCGATTGCTGCAACGGAGTAATCGATTGGGGCGAAATGCTTGGTTTGAGGCTTGTGAGGAGATTGGGGAGCCTGCGATTTTTGTGCAGGATGTGCAGCGGGGTTGGGAGTTGGCGGAGGCGTTGTATGAGCGGGATAATGCAAAAGCAATTATTTTACAGATAAGATATGTACTAATTTTTACAACCCTAAACAGTCTACTAAATCACATTCCGGATGAATTAATTGCCGCCCTAGTAAAGCATGGCTATTGGCAAGTGGAAAAAGGATTAGCCTACGCAGAGAATATTCCGGAAAACTGGCATCGTGGTAATACCATTATTGAATTAGTTCCTTATTTATCTCAGACTCTTGCCATCAAGTCGATCAATATTGCTCAGGAAATTGATGATGATTCCATTCGAGAAAATGTTCTTCAGGCTATAGCCCGAAAGTTCCCCGAATTGCTTCCTAATATTCAGCTTAATAAAAGTGATTTTCCTGACAAAGAAGTAAACATTTTAGAACATCTTCAAATAGATACATCTGATGGTAGTCAATTAGCAGCTTTAGAGAAAATCCAAATAATAGTAGATGAAGAGGATAAGTGCAAAGCAATATGTGAAATAGCGCCTAAGTTAAAGGAAGAATTTCTTGAAAAAGCAGTTAGTATTGCATATTCAATCGAGCATTTGGAATTACACATCAAAGCTCTATGCCGTATAGGAAAACATATCCCAAAAATTTATCCCGATCTATATAGTAGAATATTATCACTAGAGCCAGAGGATCCATCTCTTGGCAGTGGAGAGGATTTTGCATTGATTCTTTGCCACGCAATTTCAATTTTTCCTGAACTAGCTCAAAAGGCTTTAGAGTGGTCATCCAACTATCTAACTGATGAATTTATGCCATGGGCTGTACGCAAAATAGCACCTCATATCGATGAGGATGATTTATTGTATGAAGCCTTAGACTATATATTTTCTGAACGGGATGAATATTATTATTCAGATGGTCTTGCAGCACTCTCCCCATACCTTTCTCCTGAATATATTACTATTGCCTTTAATAGAGCACAATTGATTCATGATCCTGGCAGTCGTATAGCAGCACTTAATGCTTTAGTATCCTATTTACCTTTTGAGAAGCTTGAAAGCTTTCTTTCCACTTCAAAACAGATCAGTGATCAATATGAATATTGTTATGCAATCGCCTATTTCTCTCGAAAATATCCTGTGCTACACAATCACATGATTGAGATATTAAAGACTATAGAAAATGAATTAGATTGTATAAATACACTATTTTTACTTGCAAAATATCTCCCTATTCAATACTTGTCGCAGATTCGTGGATTCATTGAAAAAGTCCATGAAGAATACGAATACTTTTCTCTTTTAATCCTGCTAGCAGCAAAAGATTCTTCACTATTGCAAGACATTATAAGAGAGTCAAAATATCTCGACAATGATGATTATGCAGGCATTATGGTTCAACTAGCAGAGTTAATGCCTGAAAAAAACAATGAAGCACTTAAGGCTGTTAAAAAAATAAAAAATGGTTATAGGAAGAAACTTCTTTTAAAAAGATTGCTCCCCTGCTTGAGTAGAAAACAGCTTTTATCTTTATATAACCGAACGAAAAAAGGTGTTGTTGATGAAGATGATATAGAGATGCTCATTGAGATTGTCAACTTTTTACCAGAAAAGGCAGAAGATTTATTGGAAAAAATACGAATGAGTTTCGGGCAGAAAACTGAATGGAATTGGTTGGTTGAGCTAGCTAAATTTCTTCCAGATTTGTGTTTAGAAACCTTAGAAAAATGTGCCGAACCTTCAGAAATTCTTTCGCAAAGCGATACTTTGATAATTTATATGACTGCCTTTCCTGATTCTCTACCTTATGTAATGGAAAAATTTCCACAAGTTCGATGGGATAAGCTCAATATGTTTAATTTAATAGCTTTAGCGAAATCTCTTAAAGCTGAATTCCTGCCAGATGCTATAACCGCCATCAAGAAACTGAGTAATCCACAAGAGAGAGCAGATGCTTACAGCAACTATCTCTCTCGCCTATCTTGGCAGAGTATGTCTTATGAAGAGTGGAAAGATATATTAAAAATATTGTCATCGAGCGAACGTGCATCCTTCCTAAAAGCCTTGCCAGATCTTACACCTGGTATTAAGACTTTTGGTGGAGAACACGTAGTAGAGGATGTGATATTGACCTTGCGTGAAGTTTATAGCCAATGGCCTTAAAGAAGAATTCTTTTTCTTAATAAAATTTTGTTCGAATGCTTCTGCCTCATGCTCTACAGACTAGCCCACTGCAAACGGTCAGACCTGATGGGGGATTTGACGACACTTTATCCAGCGATTTTGCACCTAGGCGGTGAAGGCGCAATGCAGGGGATTGTGGAAGAGATGAAGCGGATTTGTGGGCAATGGCCGTAGGGGGAAGGCGGAAGTAGGAACGCTGAAGGCGGAAAAAGCATTCTAGGCGACACTGTAGCCTGTATCTGCCCTGGCATACTCCGGCTGTAATCCCAACACAATATCCTCCTTCCTCACTCCCCGCTCCACCAACGCCTGCGCAATCAATCGATCGGTTTCATTCCGCTGAATCCAAACCTTCCCATTCTTAATATCCAAATGCATCAACACACTATAAAACCGTCGATTCCCTTGCCATCCTAAACTCACTAGCTGATAGTGATCACGATCGCGATCGTAAATAGTCTGAATTTCTGAATCAGCCTGTACCACTTCACCCCCAGCATATTCAGCCAAAAGCGCTGTAATAATATCTCGATATTGCTCTAGTCCTTCCATAGGACAATTTCCTCCTCAATTGGGTTGTAAATGAGCAGCTTCACCCCATAAGTTTGCACTGAGGCTTTCGCTAATGGACGTTGGAAAAACATCTCATAGGCAATCAGTGGCACTGCTAAATATAGTTTGCGATCGGGTTCCACACTTTGCAACACCAACCGATAATTCAAAAACTGTCCTAAGGCTGCATGGTAATCAAACAAAGCAGACTCACTCAAAAAGCTCTTGATTTCAACAGCGATTTTTTCATTGTCACGTTCCGCTGCAAGTAGTCTTTCTGCTCCCAAGTCAATTCTCACTTCATCTTCATCCTCGAACTTCAACCTCAGAGGATCGGCAGTAATATTCCATGCCTCCTTCAACAAAGCTGTCTTCACTGCGTCATGGTATCGGTCTTTTGCAGACATTTTATCGATCGGGATTGACTGGGCTTTTGTTTTCTATCATACCTCCCCCGCCTCCCCCTCGCTTCCCTTCCGCGCACCGACTGGCAAGCCTACCTGCACCTGCTAGCCCACCGCACAAGGGCAGCCCTGCTGGGTGATTTAGTGACGCTTTATCCCGCAATTTTACACCTAGGCGGTGAAGGCGCAATGAGGGGAATTGTGGAAGAGATGAAGCGGATTTGTGGGCAATGGCCGTAGGGGGAAGGCGGAAGTAGGAACGCTGAAGGCGGAATAGGGGGATGGGAAGTCCGGGGGAGGCGATTCTTGGGGTAGAGGTTAGGCACGGGAGGATGCGCTAGACTGGAGACATCTAGCCGATCGATTCGGGTAAGCCCCATGACTCTGAAAGAAACCTTACTGCAAGAACTCGAAACCGCTGATGAAGAATTGATCACAGCAGCGATCGAATGGGTACGATCGCGCAAACATCAAACCGCACTGCCACCTGCCAGTGGTGTCCCAATTCAGCGTGGGGCAAAACTGGGTGACTTACTTGAATTTGCGGGCACTTGGGCGGGTGAAGATTTAGCCGATTGTTTAGAAAACGTCTATGCCACCCGCAGTAAAACCGATTTTAGCGCTGCTCCCCAACCCTTCGAGTAACGATGTATCTGCTTGACACCAACCATTGCAGCCAGATTATTGCAGGCGATCGGCAAGTGATTCAGGAAATTCTCAGCCGTCGTAATGAAGGCGTTGCAATTAGTGTTATTGTCCAAGGTGAGCTGCGTTTCATGGCCGAACATTCCGCTCAAAGAACTGAAAATCTAAATCAGATTCAAGGCTTTCTGGAACGATTTGATCTGTATCCGATTAGTGCGGATATCAGTAATACCTATGCCTCACTCAAAGCTTCACTGCTCAGGACGTTTGGGCCAAAAGATCAAGCTCAGCGCCGTAAAACACGAATTCAAACAATTGGTTTTGATGATAACGATCTGTGGATTGCGGCTACAGCGATTCAGCATCAGCTTATTTTGGTTTCGGCGGACAGTGATTTCGATCGAATGCAGCAAGTCTCAACACTACGGGTTGAATCCTGGATAATGTAAGTTCTTAAGGCTCCACCTGCTAGCCCAGCGCACACAGGCAGCCCTGATGGGGGATTTGGCAACACTTTACGCAGCGATTTTACACCTAGATGGAGAAGTTAGAATAGAGGCAGGCTAACGTGATTTATAAGAGACTGAGATGAATATTACCTTGAGACCCGAACAACAAGCATTTCTTCAGACACAGCTCGAATCCGGTGCATACATCAACCCAGACGATCTCATTAACGATGCGATCGCCCTTCTCGCAGCCAAGCACCAAAAACTACGCGAACTCCAACAAATGATTGAGATTGGGACTGAACAAATTCAACGCGGAGAAGTCACTGACGGGGAACAAGTCTTTGATCGGTTACAAACTCAGTATGGCTTTTCCACGGAATCATGAATACCTATTCATTCTCCGCAGAAGCCATTCGGGACTTAGAGTCTATTTGCCAGTATATTTCTCAAAACAACGACTGGGCCGCCAGCAAAACGTTTGATGCAATCCGAAAAAAGGCAAAGCTCCTCGCTCAATTTCCTAGTATGGGTAAGGCATACAATCAACTCGCTCCCAATCTCAGAGGTGCCCCTGTAGAAGACTACCTGATTTTTTATTATCCCAGGCCAGACGGTATTGATATTGTGAGAATCATAAGTGGCTATCGAGATCTAGAACAACTTTTCTAGAAGAAATTGAATCTAGAAAAAACGAAGTACCAGGCAGCAATCATAGTCCTGAAGCAAAACCGTCTTCAGAAAATCAACAAAATAGATGACGCATTTTAGCAGAGGTTAGAATAGAGCAGTCGATCGCTTGAGGGAGAATCATTATGACGATTCAGGAACTAGAGCAAGAACTGCTTATGCTCGATCGTAACGAACGGATTCGACTCATTCAGGTCATTGCCCAAAGCTTAGCTCTCCCATCTCAAGACGTTGACGAAGCCTCCACCCAAAAAATGACCATCGTAGACGCGATCGACGAAGTTCGTCGAAATATATCGCCGGAAGAACTCGACCCCAACGCCGAGGATATTTGGGCAACCATCCGAGATCAAACCCCAGTAAACCAAGAACCTCGGTGGTAAATCATGCACTATCTTCTCTATACCAATATTCTGGCGGAACCCAGCAAACTCCAACCTAATCAAAACGTACTCGATCGATAACGTTGAGTACTACCTGGATATTACATTGCATAAACCTGTAATCGATCGCACCACTGTTGCGCTTTCGTAGCCAAAGAAATCCGATCTTCAGCACTTGTCCAACGCTTTTCCCAATCTAATTTCCAATCACTCAGTTCCCGCTGAAGATTAACTAATTCTGTCGCAATACTAATCTCCGTTTCAAGGTCGATCGTTGGTACTGTCCATTCAATAAAAAACTGACTTTCTCTGACCAAATGCTTTGCAACCTGCCCATCATCAATACTATTCGCCAAAGTCTGAATACGAGTTAAATTCAGCGTAATACTTTCTAATTGCGCAGCGCGATCGGATTGGAGATAGCGTTGTTTTAAGGTGTCCCAATTTATTGCCATTGCACACCACCCAAAAAACGATAAATAATATCATTCACTTTAGATCGAATGATTGGATCTTGAATTTCCATCGATCGATTATTGGCACTGGGTCGAATGTTGATAATTGATTCATGCCCAACGGTCTGGTTAAACGGATACCAATCAGCACCCCAAAGGTCAGTCTGACGGCTACCATTTTTTAGCAAGACTTGTTCACAGTCTGCATGTAGCTCTCCACCTCCCGCCAAAATATTGCGATCGATGTCCGCTACCAACTTAACATAAACCCCCAAGACTTCGAGCATCGCCCGCATTTGTTCAGGGGTGGCACGACTATGCAGGATGAGAATCATACCGTTCACGACTGATCAAAATTTTTATCCTAACCCAGCCATGACCCTTCCGCATCCTGCTCACGCACCTCACCTCGCCGTTGCCAGATGCCACATTACTAAACATCACAACCTTGCAAACAATCGCAAAATAGTTGACAGCGCCTCAGTTTACCCCTAGGCTTAGTTTTCATAGCTGAATGCAACCGTGTGCATCAAGTCCCGATTGAATCAGCTACGACCCCAAAAATTAAGGCGCTGCCCCAGTTGCTTGCAACAACGTAAGGCAGCTAAACCCCGAAGCTGATAACGGCAGCTAGGCGGTCTGACACGGATTGTAACATTCGATCGGGCCACCCTACTTGTCCTGCGCAAAAGGGTGGCTTTAATTTTTGGGATTTCCTCCCATCACCCCACTTAGGAGAAATCCCATGTTCATTGGCATGAGCGACCACGATCGCCCGATCGACGACGCCCGCAGACCGCTCCAGTTCTACCTTCTCGGCACCCGCGAAGAAATCCAAGCCACCATCAATCAACTGCAAGTCCTGCACTTTTGCGAACGCATTCGCTGGAGTCCCCCCATCCCCGTCCTCGGCTCCGATTGGAAATACATCAGCATGATGGAACGAGATCGGATCTTGGAGTAAAGACGATCGACGCTAAAAACCGGGATTTTTTGAAAATCCCGGTTTTTGAAGTGGTGGATGGATTGCAGAACCTAACTTTTGGGCATCGGCATTAAAAATACGATCGCGCCATTTCCAAATGCTTCTGCAACGTCCCGATCGGCAACGGCCCCTGCAAATGACTCCAAGGCAACACCCGATCGATCGGCCACTGGTCGTACACATAAAAATCCAAATCCGGCAACTGACCTTTCAACTCCTTAAAAGCCCGCCGATAACTGCCCAACGTATCCCCATAATGCCGCACCAACGCCAAAAGCTGCGACAACCGTCGATCGCCCCGTGACAACAACGTTTGAATTACCGACCAATTGAAACTCTCAGGCCGAAACTCAATGCCCTGGGGTCGCAATTGCTTCTGCAAAAACTGTAAACGCTTCTCCGCCTGCTTATTGACCCCATACCACTGAAACGGCGTATGGGCCTTGGGCACAAACGTGCTACAACCCCAAGTCAGCCGTAATCCCGGAGCCGCTTTTTTCAACGCCTTCAGCATTGCAACCGTTTGTTCCACATCATCCAATTCTTCACTGGGAATTCCCACCATTCCATAGAGCTTAATGTTACTTAAACCACCCGCTTTAGCATTGATGCCCGCATTGATAATTTCATCATTCGTCAGCTTTTTATTCACCACATTACGAATGCGATCGCTGCCACTTTCCACCGCGATCGTGATCGATCGGGTATCATGCTTCACCAACGTTTCTGCCAACTTTTCCGTAACCGTATTCGTCCTCACAGACGCAATACTTAGCCGAACATCATCGTACTGGGACTGATTCAAATAATCCAACAGCAAATCAAACTCTGGATGTTGCGTCACCGATGCACCCAGCAATCCTAAACGATTCGTAACCGCCAATCCTTGCTGAATCGCTGGAATCAACGACTCTTCTAAACTGGCAGGCCGAAACGGCAACGTCAGATAACTGGCAAGGCAGAAGCGACACATCTCTGGACAACTGCGCACCACCTCCACCATAAAGATGTTTTCCCAGGCCGCCTTCTCCGTCACGACACTGGACACCGATAATGTATTGCCCCGATAGGTCTGCTTTTGCACCTGCGCCGGCACGATCGCCTCGATCGGTGCAATCCCTAAAACCGCACCATCCGCACCATCGTAGGTCACCTCATACAAACTCGGCACATAAATTCCCGGTACCTGCGCCAAATACTTCAGTTGCGTCGCCCGATCGGCATGGCGCACTTCTTGATAAGCGTTAATAAACGCATCCAACAAAATCTCCCCATCGCCCAACAGCACCACATCAAAAAAGTCCGCAAAGGGTTCCGGATTAGCCGTCAGAACCGGCCCCCCCCCAAAGACGATCGGATGGGAATCGGTGCGATCGCGACTCCAAATGGGAATCTGCAACTGCTCCAGCATCGCCAGAATATTGACATAGTCCAATTCCCAGGACACCGAAAATCCCAAAATCTCCGGCTGCGTCGGTAATGCCTCATGCAGATCCGTAAACAGCCGACTCACCGCCAAGTCCGATCGGGCCGCCAGCGTTGCCCACACCACCTGGTAACCCAAGCTCGTAATCCCAATCGTGTACTCATTGGGAAACGCAAAAATTAACGGAATAGCATCGGCAGTGGAAGTAGCAGGCGTAAATAATAAACGCTCAGCAGCGAAGGGAGACACCACAGGACAACGGCAGAAAAAACGGCTTATCCAGCGTAACACTTCTGGTCTAAGGCAACGCGCTTTCCCCTAACAACCCATGACAACTAGCGCCAACAATCCATACAACAAGGGCAGGTAAATCTAGGATCTACCTGCCCTTGCTTAATTAATCAATTCCGATCGCAACGATGCAGCGATCGTTAAATTGCCATCTACTGCTTAGCAATCGTAGTAGAGCATGAACTCATAGGGGTGAGGCCGGATTTGAACCGGAATCACTTCCCGATCGAGCTTGTAGCTGATCCAGGATTGGATGAAGTCTTCTGTAAACACGCCACCCGCCGTCAGGTACTCGTGGTCGTTTTCCAGATTCTTCAGCGCTTCTGCCAAGGAACCCGGCGTGGAAGGAACCTTCGCCAATTCTTCCGGAGACAGTTCGTAGATGTCCACATCCAACGGTTCGCCCGGATCGATTTGGTTCTTGATCCCATCAATCCCTGCGCAAACCATCGCAGCAAAGGCCAGGTAGGGGTTGGAGGTTGCGTCGGGGCAACGGAACTCCAAGCGCTTCGCCTTGGGATTGTCACCGGAGAGGGGAATCCGCACGGAAGCAGAACGGTTCCCTTGGGAGTAGGCTAGGTTCACCGGCGCTTCAAACCCAGGCACCAAACGCTTGTAGGAGTTGGTGGTGGGGTTGGTGAAGGCCAGCAAGGAAGGTGCGTGCTTCAGGATACCGCCGATGTACCACAGCGCGTTTTGGCTCAGCCCTGCATACTGGTCACCCGCGAAGGTGTTTTGTCCATCTTTCCAGATGGACTGGTGGCAGTGCATCCCAGAACCGTTGTCGCCAAAGACCGGCTTGGGCATGAAGGTCACGGTCTTGCCGTACTTGCGTGCCACATTCTTAATGACGTACTTGTAGGTCATCAACCAGTCAGCCGCTTGGATCAGGGTACCGAACCGGAAGCCCAATTCGCACTGGCCGCCCGTTGCCACTTCGTGGTGGTGTTTTTCGATCGGCACACCCAGCTTCTTCATCAGCAACAGCATCTCAGACCGCATGTCTTGAGAGGTGTCGGTGGGCGCAACGGGGAAGTAACCTTCTTTGTTCCGAGGCTTGTACGCCAAGTTACCGCCGGGCTCCTGGCGACCAGAGTTCCAAATCCCTTCAGAGCTATCTACGTGGTAGTAGCCTTCATGCTGGTTTTGGTCGTAACGGACATCATCAAAAATGAAGAATTCAGCTTCTGGCCCGAAGAAAATCGTATCGCCGAAACCAGCTGCTTGCACGTAATCTACAGCCTTTTGCGCGATCGATCGTGGGTCACGGCTATAGGCTTGGCCAGTCCGGGGCTCCTTAATCGAGCAGATCAGGCTGAGGGTGGGCACTTCCATGAACGGATCGATCCACGCAGTGCTGGGATCGGGCACCATCATCATGTCCGACTCGTTGATGGACTTCCAACCCCGAATACTAGAACCATCGAAGGGCACGCCCAGTGTAAAGCTGCTCTCATCAATTTGGTCGTAGTGCAGGGTAAGGTGCTGCCAAATCCCTGGGGTGTCGATAAATTTCAGATCGACTAATTCGATTTTCCCTTCGCCCAGTTGCGCCAGGATCTCCTGCGGGGTGGCCATGAAATACTCCTTGAAATCGTTCGTATCTTGCTCAATTTAGCGATGACGTGCGTCTTCGAAATGCATCGACCTCTGGAACGCACAGACAAATTCAGCCCAGCTAGCTATCACCCGTTCCACCATCGCAGTGAGTGAGTAACAACGCTTGGGGAACTTGGGTAGAACTTTTCGCCCCAATCGGACAGAGTGACTAACTTTTTAGGAAGTTTAAACATCAGACCCTACAAGAGATTCGTAAGTCTTCGGATTTAAACAACCGCATCATGAATCTCTAAAGGAAGAAAAATTTGCAGCTGCGACTCTTCCTGAAGATAGACGCTTTTAATCACCTGCATCATCCTATGGACTTGACTCCCTGTATTTTGTAGCAAAGTATACCAAATACAAGATTCTCTCTAAATTTAAGACAAGCTTTGGGATTCCCTTAAAAAGCCGGGTCTTTTTCAAGATTTTGTCTGGATCTACATTTTTCGCAACTTCATTTTTCGCAACTTAAATCTTTCACAACTTAAGGCGAGATGCGATTCAAGGGCGATCGATCTTAAGGCTCGATTCTTGCAGGGAGCAATTCTGTCTAGGAAGGCCCCTTGCGCTCTGGCCCTTTGGCGCTCTGCCCCCAACACTCTGCCCCCCAACACTCTGCCCCCCAACGCTCTGACCCCCAACGCTCTGACCAATAACGCTCCTGCATCCCGAAGGCTAGCAGAGGTGGCCACAGCCGTGACAATCTAGCTTAATATAATTAAATCTTATAGCCATGTCTAGCGCATCTTATAACTCAACCTTAAACTGTCAGGGCTAACCTGCCCTCCAACCGCAGAGGTCGTGAATCGTAAAAAAGCAGCGGCCTGAATCGTAACGTTTAGTAAACAGTATTAGGAGGGGGCTCCCCTTACCTCCAACCTCACGTGATAAACTGACCCTTAATTACTTGCTGATTAGTAGCTCAGCTTCTTGCTGTGGGTTGAGCTGAGGGTTCTCAACCACCTTCTTAAAGAAAGGTTGCAATCGATAAATCTGTATTTGGGATCATTCGGGAGAAGAGTTTCATGCGGGACGCAGTAACAAGCCTGATTAGAAACTACGACATTACAGGGCGATATTTCGATCGAACCGCGATCGAAAGCCTCAAGGCTTATTTCGATACGGGTATGGCGCGGGTTCAGGCTGCTGCCGTCATCAACTCCAATCCATCGGCGATCGTCAAACAGGCGGCCTCTCAACTGTTTGAAGAAGTGCCTGAACTGATTCGCCCCAGCGGGAATGCCTACACCACCCGCCGCTATGCTGCCTGCCTGCGGGATATGGACTACTACCTGCGCTATGCCAGCTATGCCTTGGTTGCGGGGGACAGCGATGTCCTAGATGAACGGGTTCTGGAAGGGCTCCGGGAAACCTATAACTCCCTAGATGTCCCCGTCGGCCCCACGGTACGCGGCATCCAGATCATGAAGGACATCGTGCGGGAACAAGTGGCTGCGGCTGGGATCAGCCCCGCTAGCATTGTGGACGAGCCCTTCGAATACATGGCCCGTTCCCTGGCTGAGAAAAATATCTAGGGAAGAACAATACTAGGTGGAAAGACGATCTCAGGGAGAACAACAGCACCATTGCTCCCCAAGGCTCACCACCTAGGCATCCCACAGGAAAAGCTGGATCTAGAACTAGATCCAGCTTTTTGCGTCATGGTTGTGTCATGGTTGCATCATGATTGACGGTGCTATGCCGTTACCGTCCGGGGTGATCGTCTCTATTGGCCGTCCTGCAACCTCACACCACGATCGAAGTCACCTCCCATTCACCCTAGGCGTGCAACTAGGTGAGCACCTGGGCATCCGGTTCCCAAACCCAAACGGAATAACCATAGGAATTTTCAGTAATCAATGCCTGGTTCCCTCGTGAAATCAATCGCTGGGCCAGGGACTGCGCTTGGGCCATATCCCGTACCATGCGTAGGAGACTGTAGTACTGATTCGCGTAAACCAGTCCTGTCAAAGGCTTGTCTAAATCCGGCACTTGGATTTGGCAGGGGCGATAGTTCCCATTCACACCCAGAACGGCGACTGGATCAGAAGAAACACGATCGCCCCTCCGCTTAGGCTGACGCAGCACCGGCTGAGCATCCAGTTCATGGATCCAAAGGGAAACACCTCGGGGAATTTCCACCATAACCAGCGAATTTCCCTTATTCAGCAACTTCGCAGCTAATTGCTCGGCCCGGGAACGATCGGCCACGGTTTTGAAAAAGCTGAAGTAGGCATCTTGATACTCGATCGCCGCGATCGGTTTCGCTTCGTCGGCCAGCGTAACGTAGCAGCTACGGTATTGTTGCCGATTTTGCAGGATGTAGCACTTAGGTTGGTTGGGATTGAGCAAGGGGGAAACGTCGGTTAGGGGGCGCATCTGAAGAGACATGGTAGATGAAAGCAATGTTAAGTTTCTTTACCTTGTCTCCATTGTCTGGATGTAGCCATGGGGGCATAACCGTAGATTTGCTTATCTTGTTAGAGCTCCGGCAGCATACCCATCGCGAAAAACTCCGTAATCCTGCTCAACCTGGGTGGCGTATTGTTCCGCATAGTGCAGAATCTGGGGCTGCCAGTCCGCAGCAGATTGGGCAAACTGGATGAGATCATCGGCGATCGCGCTGCCTTGACGCCCTCCACTCCGCAGTTGGCCCCAGGCAGTCACTTCGGCCATGGTGCGAATCACCTTGGTCAGTTTTTTGACCTTGCCCTGGCTGGCAGTGAGATCAACCTTGTCAGCCGTGGGTTGCAGTTCCCGCAGCGTATAGGATTGCTTGCCATCACTCAGCGCATTGAGCAGGGCTGGGGGGGATTCTTGAAAGCGGGTCTGGAGTGCTACAACGCGCTCAGCTTCAGTAGTCCACTGAGGCTGAAGGGGATTGACGTAGGATTGCAAACTCGACGATCGAGCCGCTTTGAGATCCAAGAGATAACGAGTTTTGGCTGACCCTTGTCCTGCCACCAGAATTAAGTAGCGCTCTACCCCCAAACTGCCGTTGCCTGCAATGCGATGGGCCACGTCCAACACTTCAAAAAACTCGGGATTCGTTTGCGTGGCAGCCCAGGTCTGAATCAAATTACGGATCCGATCGCAGGTTTCCGGGGACACAGGGGTCACTTTATTGGGAATCAAACGGAGACTTTTGCCTTTTTCAGTACGATCGCGCAGAAAATCGGCTCGTTTGCGTTTTCTCAAGCTTTCTAACAGGTCGTCCACCAAGCCCGTTGCTGTTTCGCGGTGAATCGTGCGTGCCTTGCCTGCGGAGATCGCAGCGGTATAGGCGGTGAGAAACGCCTGACAGAGGCAGACGATATCCGGCAGATCTAGCCCCAGGATCTGACCCGCAACCCGAATACTTGTGACAAAGCGGACTAAATCCCAGGTACAGGGAGCCAATATCCCTTCATCAAAGTCGTTGATATCGAAATAAACTAAGCGATCGTCGCCCTTAAAGCTGCCAAAGTTTTGCAGGTGCAGATCGCCGCAAATCCAAACCAGGGGCGCTGCATTGAGTTCGGCGAGAGGAGATGCCGCTGTAGTCGTCAGATCTTCATAGAACAAATGGCAGGTTCCCCGCAGAAAAGCCAACGGATCTTCTGCCATCGCTGCATATTTGCGCTGGACGAGTTCGGGAATCCGTCCCTGGTTGAAGGCTTGAATTCGGGCAATGACCTCGCGCACCATGGGAAGCATTGATAGACGTTTGGTGCCCAGTGTACCCTAGAGTACTAGCCTCTGGAGAATCGCCCCCTGGCTAAGTTGCGCGATCGCCAGATTCTCACAATCAACCTCGATCCAAGACACCCCTAGATCCAAAACACCACTAGATTCAACACACCACTATGTTTGATGCACTTTCCGATCGCTTGGAAGAAGCCTGGAGAAAACTCCGAGGCCAAGACAAAATTTCCGAGGCCAACATTAAAGACGCGCTTCGGGAAGTGCGACGGGCACTGCTAGAGGCGGATGTTAACCTGCAAGTCATTAAAGACTTCGTCGCCGAAGTGGAAGAAAAAGCCCTGGGTGCAGAAGTCATCATGGGGGTACGGCCCGACCAGCAGTTTATTGAAATCGTCTACAACGAACTGCTAGCGGTCATGGGGGAGGCCAATGTCCCCCTCGCTGAAGCTGAGAGCAAACCGACGATCGTCCTCATGGCAGGGCTACAGGGGACGGGGAAAACCACCGCAACGGCCAAGCTGGCTCTACATTTGCGCAAGGAAAATCGCAGTTGCTTACTGGTCGCCACAGATATCTACCGACCAGCGGCGATCGACCAGTTAAAAGCCCTGGGTAAACAAATCAGCGTGCCCGTCTTTGAACTGGGGACGGACGCGAATCCTGTGGAAATTGCCCGCCAAGGGGTGGAAAAAGCCAAGGCCGACGGCGTTGACACCGTGATTATCGACACGGCAGGTCGGTTACAAATTGATGAAACCCTGATGGGCGAGCTGGCCCAAATTAAAGCCACGGTACAGCCCCATGAAGTGCTGTTGGTGGTCGATGCCATGACCGGGCAAGAAGCCGCCAGCTTGACCAAATCTTTCCATGACCAGATTGGGGTTACCGGCGCAATTCTGACCAAAATGGATGGGGATACGCGCGGGGGGGCCGCCCTGTCCGTGCGGCGAATTTCCGGCCAGCCGATCAAATTTATCGGCGTCGGCGAAAAGGTAGAAGCCCTACAACCCTTCTACCCCGATCGCATGGCCTCCCGCATCCTGGGCATGGGGGACGTGCTGACCTTGGTGGAAAAGGCGCGGGAAGAAATTGATCTCTCCGAAGCCGAAAAACTCCAGGAAAAAATCCTCGAAGCCAAGTTCGACTTTAGCGACTTCCTCAAACAAACCCGGCTGTTGAAAAACATGGGTTCCCTCGGGGGGGTCATGAAGCTGATCCCAGGGCTGAACAAAATGGTCAACGAAGACCAACTGCGCCAGGGCGAACAGCAGTTGAAAAAGGCTGAGGCCATGATTGGCTCCATGACCCTAGAGGAACGACGCGATCCCGACCTGTTGGCCAATAACCCCAGCCGCCGCAAACGCATTGCCAAGGGCTCCGGCCATACGGAAAAGGATGTTTCCGACCTGGTGGCCAACTTCCAAAAAATGCGGGCCTTGATGCAGCAGATGGGCCGGGGTGGGATGCCCGGAATGGGGGGATTCCCCGGAATGGGGATGCCCGGAATGACCGGGGGAATGCCTACGGGGAATCCCTACCGCCCCCAACCCGGTTTCCGTGGCTACCAGGGCGGCTACCAGCAGCCTAAAAAAGGCAAAAAGGACAAGAAGAAAAAAGGCTTTGGCACACTGTAGTCCGATCGGAAATGCCTGCCCCCCGTGACGAATGCTCAGGAATGGTCTAGAATCATAGACTGGCGATGAGCTATTCCCTACGAGCTGTTGATGTTGAGTCCGGCGATCGGTTGGGTTTGCTCGATTCTTCGCTGATTGCTTGTTTTTCGATGAACCATCACAGGAGTCAACTTTTCTAGACATGCTCAAACTGCGATTAAAGCGCTTTGGTAAGAAGCGTGGGGCTAGCTATCGTATCGTTGTGGCCCCCAGCACCTCCCGTCGGGATGGCCGTCCCATTGCTGAAGTGGGCTTCTATGATCCCCGCGCCAACGAAACCCGGCTGAACGAAGAAGCCATTTCCGATTGGTTGAAGAAAGGGGTACAACCCACGGATACCGTGCGGGGCATCCTCACGAAAGCGAATCTTTTGAGTAAGTAACCCCATCGCTGTTACCGAATCACCTAGTCACCGGATTATCTTGATGGCACAGGCTGCTACGCTTCCTCAAACCCCATCCGTTGCGCCGGATTATGCAGAACTCACCCGGTTTCTGTTGAAGCCGTTTTTAGATCACCCCGATTTGCTTCGAGTTGATTGTGAAATTTCTGCGGCAAAGGCGAGGGTTTGGGTGCGGGTTGCTTTCCATGAAGACGATCGGGGACGAGCTTTTGGTCGTGGGGGACGCAATGTCCAAGCGATTCGAAGGGTTTTGGATGGCATTGCCCAAGCTGCAAACCAAACGATTCGGTTTGAGGTGTATGGTGGCCAGCCTCAGGAAAATGAGCGATCGATGCCTCAACGACGTTCTTCAAAGCCTTACCGGGACAAGTCATGATGCTGACCGGCCTTAAGATGCGGGTCAGTTAGGTTGACAAACAAATTTCAGTTCCATCTCAATGTTAAAAATTGCAACAGATGCGCTCGTAAAGTGATCAAGTTTCAATTTTTCATTTTGAATTCTTAATTGGTCTGAAACCGTTTTGCTTAGCTATTCATGGTTTTTCTTTGAAAGACTTTAAGGAGGTGAAACAGTATGGCTGAAATTCGTTTAGGTGAAAACGAGTCCATCGAATCTGCTCTGCGCCGCTTTAAGAAAAAAATTCAACGAGCTGGCATTTTGTCTGAGGTCAAGCGTCGTGAGCGCTACGAGAAGCCTAGCCTCCGTCGCAAGCGTAAGTTGGAAGCCTCCCGTAAGCATCGTCCCTAGAGTCATCTCTAGCGTGCTTTGTGATTTACCAACGCCTGCTTGGATTGAAATTGCATAAGATAAAAGAACACCCAGAAGGTTCACTTCGGGTGTTTTTTACTTAGCCCTAGTTAGAGCCACCTCGGTTAGAGCCACCTCGGTTAGAGCTACCTCGGTTACAGTTGCCTTGATGGCATTCACTTGAGTCGCATTACTCTACAGAGACATCACCCCCCGATCCTATGCCCGAAATCTTGACCTTTCCCCTGCCCAGTATTGAAAGCGCGATCGCCTTGGCTGGCGATCAAGAGAGCAATTTGAAACTGATTGGACGGCAAACGGGCACAACCCTGGTTTTACGAGGGCAGGAAATCATGATTTCTGGAACAGCCAGTCAAATTACACGGGTTCAGAAAATTTTTAGTGCCCTAGAATTTGGTTGGAAAGTTGGCCAATCCATTTCTGAAGTGGATATTAAAACAGCAATTCATGCCCTCGATACCCACCAGGAAGAAGCCTTTCAAGCGATCCAAGCGGATGGGCTGGCCCGCAATCGTCGGGGGGATGTGATTCGTGCCAAGACCTTTAAGCAACGCCAATACGTGGAAGCGGTGCGGAAGCATAGTTTAACCTTTGGCATTGGGCCTGCGGGAACCGGAAAAACCTATCTGGCAGCGGTTTTAGCAATCCAAGCTTTGTTGAATAACGAATATGAGCGGTTAATCCTAACCCGGCCAGCGGTGGAAGCGGGGGAAAAGTTGGGCTTCCTGCCAGGAGATTTGCAACAGAAGGTCAATCCCTATCTGCGTCCCCTGTACGATGCCCTGTATGAATTTGTCGATCCTGAGAAAATTACCAACTTGATGGAACGGCAGGTGATCGAAATTGCCCCGATCGCCTATATGCGGGGACGTACGCTGAGCAATGCCTTTGTGATTGTGGACGAGGCGCAAAACACAACGCCAGCACAAATGAAAATGCTACTGACGCGGCTAGGGTTCAAGTCGAAGATGGTGGTTACGGGCGATTTAACCCAAACGGATCTGCCGCCAAACCAGGCATCGGGGCTCCAAATTGCTGAGAAAATTCTACGATCGGTGGAAGGCATTGAGTTCTGCTATTTCTCCAAAGCCGATGTAATCCGCCATCCCCTTGTCCAGCGGATTGTGGAAGCCTACGAAATTTATGAGCATCAATAGTGCTGGAATAGTGTTTGATTTATGAGTACCAATAGTGCTGAGATGAGCGCTAAAGTGCGCGGTTAGAGAGATTTGCAGAGACTATCACCTTAATTTTTGCGATAAATTATGAAGATTCGTTACGCTAGGTAACAGTTGATTGCGATTTGTCGCGACGGTGAACGATGTCTACTCCTTTAACCCCATCTGATCCCCTAACCAAACTGGCTTACCAAGCACTGCAACAGACTAAAAGTGTGTTTGGACTGACCCACAAAACCCTCAGTACCCGAGTTTTGAACGCGATCTCGCCCACTGGGATCATTGCACCCAAGCGGGACTCCGCCGCCAAACCCCTGAGCCCTGAGTTATTTGCCAAGATCAAGCAACGGGTTGATCAATTGCAGGCGATCGACTGGCAGGATGCGGAAGAAGGCATTTATCCCAAGGAACTGCTCTTCGATCATCCCTGGGGCGATTTTCTGCGGTTCTATCCCTTGGTCTGTTTGGATTCAGTACAGATTTGGAATCGCGCCAATCAACAGCAATTTCAAGACTTTTCACCCAGCGTCGATACCAGCGGCTATCCCCAGTACTACGTGCGCAATTTCCATCATCAAACCGATGGGTATTTCAGTGATTTCTCCGCCAATGTTTACGACTTACAAGTCGAACTGCTGTTTAACGGCTCTGCCGATGCCATGCGTCGCCGGATTCTTGCGCCATTACGCACCAGTTTGCAAGCCTTGAGTGATGTTGCGCCGAAGGCCGTCAAAATCCTGGATGTGGCCTGCGGGACGGGACGAACTCTGCGCATGATGAGGGGAATGTTGCCTCAGGCTTCGCTCTACGGCACGGATCTTTCTCCTGCCTATCTACGCAAGGCCAATCAGGTGTTATCCGAGTTGCCGGGAGAGTTGCCGCAACTTACCCAGAGTAATGCGGAGGAATTGCCCTATGTGGAGAATTACTTCCATGCCGTTACCTGTGTGTTTCTTTTCCATGAATTGCCTGCGCCAGTGCGCCAGAAGGTAATTGACCAGTGTTTTCGAGTCGTAAAGCCCGGTGGATCTTTCATCATTTGTGATTCCATTCAAATGAGTGATTCTCCAGAATTGGTTCCTGTGATGGAGAATTTTGCAGAGAATTTCCATGAGCCTTTCTACAGGAATTATATTCAGGATGACATCAGCGATCGCCTACATAGTGCCGGATTTGTAGAGATTACTGAACAAGTTCATTTTATGAGTAAGTATTGGATTGCTAAGAAACCGATGACGCCAATGCCAGCTTCTAGCCATACCAGCTTCTAACATTGTTGATACTGAAGGCTGAGCGATCGCCGATCGCGCTGCTGTATGTGGATAGGAATGTGGATAGGATTTATTGGATCAGCCGATGAAATTATGATTTCAACAGGCCATACATTCACATATTAAGTCGAGATCGGCCGCGGCAGTCGTAAAAGCGTAGGTGCCCCACAGGTTGCTTGGGTAAGGTTGCAACCTGTAGGAGCCTCACTCAAATTAGAACCCCAATCAAGGGAGGTATATGAATATCGATCATTGCACTACTCCCATGCCGACCGATCTTGAGTCAAGAGAAGGGGCATTGATCTCATTGTTTTTTTGAGATTAGGCAGGGAGCATTGTCAGATTTCATGAAAATATACTTTTTGTGATTGGGCTATGTCTACGGTGGACCCCAAAAACTGGACAGGTAGTTAAGCTCTGAAAACTCAAACTGTGATAGGAGTATTTCATGGGCAATAAACGCAAACAATACAGCGCCGACTTCAAAGCCAAAGTAGCCTTAGCGGC
>NZ_JACJRC010000020.1 GCF_014697025.1 Alkalinema sp. FACHB-956
CGCGGATCACCAAAGACCGTATTGCGGTCTTTGGTTTGCTCAGCACGAATTAAAATCGGGTTATTCATAGAAAATAGCGCTTTCATAGCTTTTTCCTAGTTTATTCCGACTTGTGTGTACACGGTAGCCCAACTTGGGAGAGGGACTTGGAATCCGTTGCATGAGGGATGCCCTTCATCCCCCAGAGAGACTACGACGACTGCGCCACATCGATCGCCGCTGAAACTTTGGTTTTCCGGGCACTCGATCGGGTAGCTTTCTTGGCGGGGGCAGCGGGTAAGGGCGTCACTTCCATCGCCTCGGAAATCGGATTGCGAGCTTTAATCAAGTCGATCGCCCGCGTCACACTTTCCGGGAAAATCACCACCAAACCATGATCTGGCGCATGGTCGAGGGCGTAGTTAATCGCCTCGGTTTCATTCAGGCGGATTTCATAGGGTGGCGTTTTTTCCGTGACCTGCTGAATGCCCTGCACCAGTAACTCAGCCACTTCGCCTGGAGCGCGACCGCGTTTGTCGTCATCCTCCTTAATAATCAATTGCCCAAAAATCGTCGCCGACAGTTTACCCAGCGCCTGCAAATCCTCATTGCGGCGATCGCCGGGGCCACCCACCACGCCCAGCGTGGGGCCTGTCCAATTGGCGACGAATCCGCCCACCGCTTCATAGCCCGCTGGATTGTGGGCATAGTCCACCAGCACATGGTAGCGGCCTAGATTAAAGAGATTCATGCGACCGGGGGTTTGCTGCTCCGAAGCTCGGAAGCTGCGCAAGGCCGACTGAATCACCTTAATTTCCACGCCCTGCACGAAGGCTGACAAACTAGCGGCCAAGGCATTGGCAATCATAAACGGAGCTCGCCCACCCATGGTTAACGGCACCCGATCGGCCTTTTCGATACGGTAGATCCAATCCTGTTGCAAGATCGACAGATAGCCATCTTCGTAAACCGCTGCAATGCCGCCATTTTGCAGGTGCGATCGCAGCAGCTCATTGTCCGGATTCATGGAGAAATAAGCCACCTTCGATTTGACCTGATCGGCCATGGCAGACACCCAAGGATCATCCGCATTCAGAACCGCATAACCATCGGGATGGGTCGCCTCTGCAACAACCGCTTTCAGTCTGGCCAAGTCTTCAATCGTATCAATGTCCCCAATACCGAGGTGATCCTCCGCCACATTCAGCACCACGCCCACATCACAATGCTGGAACGCGAGACCCGATCGTAAAATGCCACCCCGTGCCGTCTCCAATACGGCCATCTCCACCGTTGGATCGCGCAGAATTACCTGCGCACTGTAGGGCCCCGTGGTGTCTCCTTTCTCAATCAGGTGATTGTTAATGTAAATCCCATCGGTGGTCGTAAAACCAACGGTTCCATACACCTGACGGAAAATGTGGGCAATCAGTCGTGTGGTCGTCGTTTTACCATTCGTCCCCGTCACAGAAATAATGGGAATGCGCGTTGGGGTTCCCGCTGGAAACAACATGTCCAGAATCGGCGCGGCCACATTGCGGGGAATCCCCTGACTCGGCGCTAGGTGCATGCGCAAGCCCGGAGCCGCATTGACTTCCACCACCACCCCGTTGGCATCCCGCAGGGGACGGCTAATATCGGTCGTGACGACATCAATCCCCGCCACATCCAAACCGATCAACCGTGAAACCCGTTCCGCCAGCCAAATGGTTTCTGGGTGAATGTCATCGGTGCGATCGATGGCAATGCCCCCAGTGCTCAAATTCGCTGTTGCCCGCAAATAGCAGACCTCACCCTCCGACAAGACCGAATCTAAATCACAGCATTGCCGCTGCAACATTTCCGCAGTCGTTTGATCAAGGGCCAGTTCTGTGAGTAAGTTCTCATGACCGCGTCCCCGCCGGGGATCTTCATTTTCCCGCCGCACCAATTCCGCAACGCTATCTCGGCCATTGCCCACAACATGGGCCGGAACCCGCTCTGCCACCGCCACAACTTTGTGGTTCACCACCAAAATTCGGAAGTCATGGCCTTCGTAGTAATGCTCGACGATAATCCCCTTAGAGACTTCCCGCGCTTTTTCGTAGGCCGTTTCCGCCTCATCCCAATTGCGGATGTCTAGGGTGATGCCTCGCCCGTGATTGCCATCCAGTGGTTTGAGGACGATCGGATATCCCCCTAGGGTATCGATCGCGCTTTCCAATTCCTCTAAATCGTAGATAACTAATCCCTTGGGCACCGGGATGCCTGCGTTATCCAACACCTGCTTCGTACTTTCCTTGTCAGAAGCCAACTCCACGGCCAGGACGTTGCTTAGGCTGGTCAGTGAGGCTTGTACCCGCTGTTGATACTTCCCATGGCCAAATTGCAGCAGATCCCTGGCTCCCACGGCTTGCCAAGGAATGCCCCGCAGTTCCGCTTCCCGCACGAGGGCTTCCGTACTGGGGCCGAGGGAGGCAGCGAGCTTAAACTCTCGCAAATCCTGCAAATCCTTATCCAGTTCGGATTGGGGATAGCGTCCGGTTTCAATGATACTGTCACAGAGGCGCACCGCTGCCCTTGCTGCGTAGCGTCCTGCCCGCTCATTTTCGTACTGGAACACCACTTGGTAGACACCCGGGGTTGCGGTTTCCCGAGTTCGGCCAAAGCCCACCGGCATCCCTGCCAAGGTTTGCAATTCCAGCGCTACATGTTCCACGACGTGTCCCATCATGGTGCCCTGGCGCACCCGACTCAAAAAGCCCCCTCGACAACCGGGTGAACAGAAATGGTCGTCCAGGCTCGGCAATGCTTTGACCAGTCCATCATAAAACCCAGGAATATCATCCGATGCCCGATCGGCTAGGTCTTCTAAGTCTAGACGAACCACGATTAGCTGACCGTGGCGAATACTCCAATAGTTGGGGCCACGGAGGGTTTGAGTTTTGAGGATTTTCATAACATTTCTAGAGACACGGCACTCGTCTGGAACGAAGTGAGAACAACCCGCTCAAGTCAAAATTAGACCTAAGCTCAAGCACAACTCAAGTACACAACTTCAGTAGACCACTCAAGTTCAGTAGACCACTCAAGTTCAGTAGACCACTCAAGGGCACGACTCAAGCACGACACGATTGTGAAAGTCATATCGATCGCCTGCTGTTAGCACATGTAACTTTAGATTGTGCAAACTGAGCGGAGAGATCTCACTTGCAACTGAATAATTTGTCCTAACGGAATCACCGGGATCAACCACCGTGATGGTGCCTTTGCCTAACACTTGAAACGTTCCCTGCCCATCCAAAGCCGCGCAGGTATCTTCGTCAATGCCAATCCCCACGAGGTCGGGAAAGGCCGCCACCGCACTTAACAAACGCGCCATGCGATTGCGATTGTGAAAATGTTGATCGACCAGCAACTCTGGCAGCACGGCGAGCCCCTCCGAGAGATCGACTAACGATCGATTGGGGGACTCTCCGCTGCTGCCGCCTGCAATCATTTTTTCGCCCATCATGGCAGCTCCGGCACTGGTTCCGGCCAGCACCAACTTGCCCAAATAGACATTGGCTTTAATCATTTCAATGAAATGACTGTTGCCGATCAAGTTGCAGAGACGAATTTGATCCCCTCCGGTCACAAATACGCCGGTGCATTGAGCCAAGAGATCGAGCCACCGCAGTTCATCGCATTCCTGGGGATGGCGAATATCCAGAATTTCCACCCGTTTAGCGCCCATACCAGTAAACAGTTGGAAATAGCGATCGCCAACAATGGTTGGTTCTCGGGAAGCACAGGGTACAACACCAATGACCGCATCCTCTCCACCTGCGCTGGCAACAAACGCATTGAGAATTTTGCAATCATTGACCTTATCTTCCGCGCCCCCAATCACCATGACTGGGTACTGGTAAGGAATCATCATAAACTTTTGCACTAACCCTGGCTCTAGTTCCAATATAAACGCCTATCCTAAACTGGCTGATGCCCAACAGAACAAACTTAGCCGGTAAATTATCAAGAAACCGTAACATTGTTCTGTATGCGATGTGACGATTTGTCGAAACTAGAGGATCACAATGATCAGCGGGAATCCGATGAGTGAATAAGACGAGTGACTGAGATGAGTGACTGAAATAAGTGACTGAAATAAGTGACTGAGTGACTGAGATGCGCTAGAAGAAGACAGGTTGTAATATCCGGGTTACAAGGTCAACTGCTTCAATCTAGTGGTGTTTCGTTAGTCTAGATTGGCTAAGGGTAGACTTTCTTCAGATTTAACGAAAAATTAACCTGAAAAATTCACTTTCAGCAATGAATTACCCATCATTGATCTCAAGCAATCCATTGCCAACCATGAATTACCCTAACCATTCTACGTTGGCATTGTTTTTACAGTGACATTAGTTTCTACAAGAGGTTGTTTCTACAAGAGATTGTTTCTACAGGAGCAATTGGCATAGCTTTACACCGATACCGCTTGTCCAGAGCCATACTGACCTTGTAAGCGATGGAGTTGCTGAACCAACAGACTGAGGAATAATCCCACATCGGTGACCACGCCCGTGGACTCGATCGAACCCCGATCGCTCAACTTAGTCACTACCGCCGGATTAATATCGACGCACACCATCTTGACGCCCGAGGGGGTCATATTTCCAACCCCGATCGAATGCAACATACTGGACAGCATGAGAATCATATCCGCCCCGTCAATCAAGCGGGCATAATCCGCCTGAGCCGTGAGCAAATCCATTTGGGTATCGGGCAGGGGGCCGTCATCGCGAATGGAACCGGCTAAGGCAAAGGGAACGTTATTTTTAACACATTCGTACATGATGCCGCTGGTCAAAATCCCTTGGTCAACAGCCTGGGCAATGCTACCGCAGCGCCGGATGGCATTGATGACCTTCAGGTGATGGCGATGCCCCCCATGGACGGAAACGCCCCGTTTCATATCCATCCCCAGGGAAGTGCCCAGCATGGATTGTTCCATGTCATGCACCGCGATCGCGTTGCCGCCCAGCAGCGCATGCACGTAGCCCTCACGAATCAGTTGGGAGAGGTGTTCACTGCCGCCGGTATGAATCACCACTGGGCCAGCGGTCACGACGACTTTGCCACCGCGATCGCGAATCCGCCGTAGATCCCAGGCAATTTGTTCCACCACCAGTTCCACGCGCCGCTCGCTGGAAACCCCCGCACCCATGAAGCTAAATTCTTCGGTTTTACTGGATTTGAGGGAGCTTTCATTGCGCAGGGTGCGAATGCCTTCGCTTCCCACCACCACGGATTCCCCCAGTTGCAGATCCCGCAGAATTTTACACCGGGCGATCGGGCCTTCTGCGGTTTGGGTGATGGCGATCGCGCCATCCATCCGTTGTCCTTGGACTTTCACCCATTGGTCTTGAATGCGGACTTCCGTAGGATAAATGGTCGTGACGTAGAAATCATCCGGTGCCACCCCCGCTTTTTCCACGGGTTCCAACGTCGCATTACTGGCTTGCTGCGGCGGACTCATCGCCCCCAGATCAATCAGTTGCCCCATGATATCAGCCATGACGCTGGCATCGGGCGCAGAGACTCTGACTTCGGCACGGGACTGATCCTGCCGCTGTTCCCCTAGATCAAAGTTCAAGACCTGGAAGCTGCCGCCGTTGGCCAAGATCGTATCCAGGGCACGGCTGACCAAGCCGGAGTCGAGTAAATGGCCTTCTAGGCGGATCACCCGGCTTTGTAGGGGTGACCCGTTGGGAGCAGCATGGCGGGGTTCCGTAACCTTGAGGGTCAGGCACTTGGCTGCACCGCCTGCTTTGAGAAATTCCGTTAGGGGCGTTTCAATCACCGTGAAGCCCCGATCGTTGAGCTGTTGCTTCAGCCCATCGCTGGCCTGATTCATCACGATAATTCGTTCCACCTGGCCGTCCTGGGAACGATCAATATTGACAGCATTACAGGCGAAATTCACCGCATCCACTTCATCGATGGCAATGCGTTTTTCAGCGGGAACCCGTAACTCAATCAGGCGATTGGAATAGGTATCAAACGCTTCAGGATAGTAGAGCAGATAGCCATCGGTCAGGGGACAAAAACAGGTGTCCAAATGGTAAAACCGCCGATCGACCAACCGGAGAGACAACACTTCCACATCAAGCCATTTGGCTAAATAGGGATGGGCGTCTAGTTCCGATCGAAAGCCATAGCCAGCCCACAACCAGCCACCAGCCCGATCGAAGAGGGCATCTCCCGCCCCTTCAAAGGGCAAGCTTTTCGGCAAAGTGTGCACCTGAAAGCCATTTTCCGCAAACCAATTTTGGAAATAGGGTTCTTCCCCCTGCCGTTCAGGATGGAAAAAACGGCTCAACACAGCCACATCTCCCAACACCAAGCCAGCATTGGCCGTAAACACCATATCTGGCCAGCCTTGTTGGGGGGGCACCAGATCCACAGTGGCGTAGGTTTTCAATACTTGGTAGAGCTTATTCCATTGCTCTTCGGCCAAGTCTCGGGACGATCGATGAACATTCCCTTCCATCCAAGGGTTGATCACATAGTCCACATCATAGTGGTGCGGTGCACACATCAAAATCCGCACGGGTTGAGTCATGTCGTCTTCCTGAAACGTCTGTCAACAATAAAAAGCAAAACCTGCTGAAATCAGTTGAAATCAAGCGTTTGCTACCCTTTTAAAAGCCACCATTCAACCAAAATACGCCAAGGCTTTCAGGGTCTTTTCAAACTCTTAATTATTTATTAAAAGGTATAGTATTGAAACAAATTCCAACGCAGAATCGAGCCTGTTTTTCGTTAGAATTCATTGTTTCTCAGCATACATAATTTCATTGGCATAATGGGTTGACTGCACCATTAATTTTGGCGCATTCGCAGAAATGTCATGAATCCATGAACTTCATTTTGCAAGAACGACTTATCTGGAGGAGGCCGGTCTAACCCAATTTTCTCCGTTTGGAACAACTCTCTCAATCCTCCTTCAAGCAATTGAATCCCCTTGTTTACCCGCTAGATGCAGGCCCGTTCTAAGTCTGTTCCAACGATCGCACTATCCCTAGGTCTAACGCCGTTTTACGAGTTGTCCTAACCCTGTGACTAGAGCAGATAGGCGAAATGACGAGCGTCCCGAACCGATCAGCGGATAAGGTTAGCCAATCATAAAGATAAGTTTGACCAATCTCGATAAAACTCAAATTTTTCCAAAAAGATCAATTTCCTATAGCAATCTTCCCCCTGAATAGCTGATACTAATAGTGCTAGTTCACTCACCTTAATTAGTACTGTCTTTGCAAAATACCAAACGGTATCACTAGCAAACATTTAGTCAAATGAAAATGGTAAATGTCCTAAACTTTGACCCATTTTGATTTGAAACAGTCAAATTACTTGACTTGAATACTCAGAGGACAATCATGTATACCTTGCGCCTGTACTCGATCGACGATTTACAGAATGAAGTTCGATCGCTGGTTGACCGTGGCTTAGTTGGACGCCAACACTATATCTACGAACTGATCAAGCATTTCAGTGATCAGGAATGGCCCAATGTTGAGCGCGTTTTGGAAGATAACGATTACCTACTGCGCGATCGCGTCATTGATCTCTTGGGCAAAGAAGCTTGGTTGAGCGATTAGAACTGAGCACTTTAATAGTGGGCGAACTCGTGTTCGGCAAACTCGTGTTCGGCAGACTAACGCTGGACAAGCTAGTGCTGGGCAAACTCGTTCTCAAAAAACTGGCGTTGGATAACCAACCTGGATCCCCATGCTCTGCAGCGGAAATCGAAACGAGCGCGATCCCCATCAGGCCACCCTCTAACTAAGTAGACCTTATACGCCCCCTACGAGGTCGGCTTAGGATCAGGTTTTTCGACGTTGGCTTCGCCAATGGAATAATCGATTGACTTCGGGTCGTCGATTCTTTGAGATGCCTTACGCACCTCTAAACCAATCACTTGCCCATCTTCGTCATAGTCCAGAATTAACCCTGGTGCAATTTGTGCTGTCTCATCGATCGGGCTATCAATGAAAGAAATTTGCAAAATATCCTGTTGGGGATCGTAAACCACTTTCATTCAATCGCTGCCCTCAGTCGTCTTCCCCCTGGCAGACTTCCCAGAACAGGGTTTGCCAGGGATTGAATGACTGTAATTGTAAAGAGCAATACTTATCAAAACTGCATCATCCGTCACAAAATGCAGAAATGGATCGGATTACGGTTAAGGCAATTCCTAATCCCATCTGCCCTCAAACCTTGCCCGTCCTCCAGTCATTTGGTTTTGTCCAGAAGGTTCTGGACTGTTTTCTACTGCGGGATTAGACGATTTCGCTATTTTCTATGTTTGATGCTGATTTGCCTTCATCCAAGGATAATGTGTCTAAGGATATCGTGTCCAAAGATGACGTGTCCGAGGATAATCGTCCGTTGATTGGTCAGTTGGCTGATCAGCAGGTAACGGGTTCTACTAGGTTCCGTCAGTCCATGATTCAACAGTCTATGATTCAACCAATCGGCCTGTATGCCCTGTCTGGATTGGCGGTGGAGGGCGATCGGCTATTGGCGGTCGATCGGGTGCGCGGTTATCTGGTACAGGTCGATCCCCGCAACGACAATACGACCATTTTGAATCCCCACCACGCCCAGGAATGGATCAATACAGCGGGTTTGGCGATTGCTTCGGGAGTGGCTTGGTTTGGTAAACGGCGGTGGGTTGTGCAGTGCGATTTGCAGACCTTCAAGCAGACGGGTTGGGTTGAGCTGCCCTACGATGTCGATGGGGTGGCGGTTTGGGATGGCCTCGTTTACGTCACCTGCCAAAAATCGGGATATATCCATGTTTTTGATGAAACAACCCAGCAGTTGTTAACAAAATTTGCCCAACCCGGTATTGGGGTCGCCAATCTGGTGGCGACGGCGGATGCGCTGTGGGTCTGCGATCGGGAGGAGCAAACGGTGTTTTGCCTCGATCGGGCCACGGGGGAATTGCGCTGGAGTGCTTTGACACCCTATAAATCGCCTACAGCGATCGCCCTCTACCCTGCGGATCCGGATCCGATTTGTTACGTGGCCTACGTCGAGGAAGAACCCTACGTGCGGGATGATCCCAACGCGCGTTTTCCCTATCAACTGACCTTTCGCGATCGCACTTGGATTCATGCCTTGCAAGTGGCCCACAATTGGCAGGACCATTACACCCTCTCCAATGGCTACTTGGTAGAACTGTCCTATGTCGAAGAGTTGCAGCCGTTGGATGCGTTAACGCTGAATCAAGTGGAGTGGCGGATTGCCTTACCCTCGGAAACGGTGCGGCAACGGGTACGCCAAGTGGAACCGATCGGCCATCCCTTTACGATCGAAGAGGTGGATGGACAAAAATTTGCGGTGTTCAAGTTTGACCAACTCCAGCCCTATCAAAATGGTTTGCTGGGGTGGAAGGCATTGGTGGAACTCTACAGTTTCAAGTCCTACCTCACGCCCGATGATGTAGAAATTCACACTAGGAAACGTATTCCGAAAGCACTAAAGGAACAGTATTTAGTAGACAACGATGAATTAGCGATGGATACGCCGACGATTCAGCAAGCAGCTCAGGAAGCAGTCGGAACGGAAACGAATATTTTACGCAAGATGCTAAAAATTCGGAATTATGTTTACGATCGTTTAAGCTATGGCATTCAACCAAAAATTGATACGCCGGATATTGCTTTAGATCGAGGAATTGCGTCCTGTGGGGAATACGTGGGTGTCCTGCTGGCCTTAGCACGGCTGAATGGTATTGCCTGTCGCACGGTGGGACGGTATAAATGTCCCCCCCATCCCGATCGCCGCAACCTTCCCCTAGAGCCAGATTTTAACCATGTGTGGTTGGAATTTTATGTGCCCGGTGTGGGTTGGTTACCCATGGAATCCAACGTGGATGATGTCATCGATCGGGGACCCTATCCAACGCGCTTTTTTATGGGGTTAGCGTGGTACCATGCTGAGCTGGGGAAAGGGGTACGATTTGAGAAAATGACCGCTGAGAATTTACCCGAGAATTTTGCTTTAGGTGATTTAGCGTTGAACCACATTCGGTTTACGATTATCGATGAACTATCACCCACAGCATAAACGGAAGGATTCATTTAGCGATGACGAATGGTTATTCATTAATGATTCACGGCGGCGCAGGGGCGTTGGAGGATCTGAAATACGAAGCGACAGAAGCGGAGTTTCGTAGCAGTGTTTTAGAGATTTTAGGAGCGGGGCGATCACGGCTGGCACGGGGCGATCGGGCGTTGGATGTGGTGGAATATTGCGTCACGCTCCTGGAAGATAATCCCCTCTACAACGCGGGGCGAGGATCGGTTTTAAATGCCCAAGGCCAAGTGGAAATGGATGCGGCCTTGATGGATGGCCAGGATTTGAAAGCGGGGGGCGTGACCTGTGTAAAAGGGGTGAAGAATCCGATCGCCCTGGCGCGGCAGGTTTTGGAACAGGGGGATCATGTCTTGCTGGCCGCTGAGGGGGCGTTAGAGTTTGCCAAGGCACGGCAGGTGGAACTGTGCGAGGATGCCTATTTCATTACAGCGGCTCGGGTGCAGCAGTTGCAGGAGGCGCAGGCAGCGGGACGGATGACCCTAGACCACGAACGGATTAAACAGAAGCTGGGCACCGTGGGGGCTGTGGCGCGGGACTTGTCGGGAAATTTGGCGGCGGCAACCTCCACGGGCGGTCTGGTGAATAAACGCTGGGGCCGGGTGGGGGATACCCCGATCGTGGGGGCGGGGGTGTTTGCGGAGAATGGAACCTGTGCGGTGTCGGCAACGGGCTATGGGGAGCAGTTTTTACGAACGGTGTTTGCTAAGACGATCGCCGGTTATGTGCAGTTTAAGGGTATGGATGCGGCGGCGGCGGCCCAGGCGGGGATTGATGAGCTGGTGCGGAAGGTGAATGGGGATGGGGGCGCGATCGTGATTGATGCCGCAGGGCGTTGTGGCGCGGCGCAGTCCACTTCCGGATTGATTCACGGCTGGATTGAGTTAGGGGGAGAGGCCGTGTGTAAGTTGGGGTAATGGGTCAGTTGAGGGAATGAGATCGAGCATGGGATTATGAATGTCCGTTACAACGGCAACGGCAATTCTAACTGTGCTTAAGAATTACGTCAATTTAGACCTGTTGATCAGAATTCATGCCAGGATTAAAACACAATGAGCTAATGGTTTAGCGTCATGACGATCGGGCTCGCGATCGGGCTATAAAAGTTGGCCTAGGGCAAGGAGGGGCAAGGCTATGCCACGGACAGTGCGGATGAGTTCTGTTGTCAAGCATCTGGTGAAGCCTCTCCTGGGGTTGGGTCTGACGATCGGGGTGGGGATGTTGGGGGTTGTGGGCACTGTGAGCAATGCGGAGGCATCCCAGGAGTTAAGAGGTGCCAAAATTAGTTCATTGCGTTGTTTCCCAAATACCAATACCTGCACACTGACGATTAATAAAGATCATCAAACTGCGCCAGGGACTAGAGCCTGTGTCAAGCGCACCTTTGCCTGGAATAAGAAATCTAGCCCCATTGTGTTAGATCGGGTCAATGTAGCCTACTATCGGCGGAGATCGGTCAAGCTACGATATTCCGATAGACAGTGCTATGACGCACGGCGCGATGGCGGTCGGATCTATGGCAAGTTTTACATGCTGTTAGAAGATCTTTGGCTGCAATAGGAACGATCTTGGGCGGCTGGGGGGTGGCTCTGGAGGTAGGGTTGGAGCCATTGGCAGCCTTGGGCCAGCAGGGCGGGCAGATCCGTGGGCACTAGGCTGACAACGCCGTCCGGGGTGGCGAGGGCGATTTGCTGGCCGTTGGGGCTGAAGGCGAAGCTGCTAATGCCGGAGAGCGTGGTTTGCAGATTCCCCTGAAGATCCCAGAACTGGAGGGTGTCTTTGGACAAGGTGGCGATTTGTTGCCCGTTGGGGCTGAAACTAACGCTACTGATGGCATCTCGCCCTTGCAGGATGGCCAGCAGTTGGCCTTCAGTGTTCCAGAGGCGAGTTGTGGCATCGTCGGACGCGGTGGCAATGATCTTTCCATCGGGGCTGAAACGGATGCTGGTGACGACATCCCGATGCCCTTGCAGGATTGTTAGCAATTTGCCTTGGGAATCCCAGAGGCGAACGGTTTTGTCGTCGGATGCGGTGGCGATCGTTTGGCCATCGGGACTAAAACTTACTTGATTCACCTTATCCCTGTGGCTCAGGAGGGTGGCCAAGGGTTTGCCCTCGATGTCCCAAAGCCGCACAGCATTGTCATCAGAAGTGGTGGCGATCGTGTGGCCATCGGGACTGACATAGATGCCATTGACCCCATCAATGATTGAAAGACGTTTGAGAGGTGTACCTTGCTGATTCCAGAATTGCATTGTTCCATCTACATTTTTCGTGATGATAAGTTGATCAGTCTTCTTTGGAGAACTTTGCGGAAGGCTGAGGCTAGCAAAATTATTCACAGACAGACTCATCACCGGATTGGGATTGGCTGAATCTGGCTGATTGAGCGGTACGATCGACGACTTCTGCTGGGGCTTCCAAAGTTGGACAAGGCCGTTATCTGCCACCATGCCGACCTGCTGGCCATCGGGGCTAAACCACAGGGACGAAACCGAGCCGTCTAACTGGATCTGGGAACTTGCTGCCCGGATTCCCAAGGCCCACAGTTGCAGGGTATTCTGATCCGCTAGTATGGCGAGTTGTCGCCCATCGGGACTGATGCCTAGGAAGGTGCTGTTGGGTGTTGGGGGGATTGGGGTAAGGCTTTGTTGTTTTTTGGGATCCCAGAGTTGAATTTTGCCATCCGTACTGACGATCGCGAGGGTGTTTCCCTGGGGGCTGAAGTGCAGACTGAGGGCAGAATTGAACCCTGATAACTGGGCGGGGGGCTTTTGGGTCTGCCAGTTCCAGAGCTGTAAAAAGCCATCGGTTGTGATTGCAGCCAAGGTTTTGCCATCCGGACTTAGATCAAGACTTGCGATTGGGTGAGAAGTTTTGACTTTAGCGAGGGCTTGCCCCGTTTGGCTGTTCCAGACCTGCACGGTGCCCGCTCCGGTCGCGGTGGCCAAGATTTTGCCGTCTGGGCTGAGGGCAAAGTCCAAAAAATCCTTCACCGATGGAAGTGTAGTGAGTTTACGATCGGTTTTCCAATCCCACACCTCGACTCGGAAGGGCTTAGAAATATCCGGATTGCTCATCAACAGGGCGATCGTGCTTCCCTGGGCGCTAAAGCGAAAATTAGCGGGGGATTGCTGGGAAATCTTCGGCAGAGGAGACATTTGCCCCGTTTGCCAGTTTCCCCGCTGCACTGTGCCATTGTCTAACATCACAACTAGATCTAGCCCATCTATATACAGATCCAAAATTTTGCCTTTGACCGCAAATTGGTTGAGTGGTTTGCCCGTTTGGATCTCACGGATGGCGATCGTGCCATCAGAAAAGGCCAGGGCCACAATTTTCCAGTCCGAACTGAGATCCAAACTAGTTAACTGGCCAGAGGGGATTTCCAGTTGATTTTGCAACTGGATTTGCATCAGCATTTGTTGCAGGGTGGCTGTGGATTGTTGAATGGCCTGATTTTGTTGATTACCCAGTAACCAACGGAATGGACTATTTTGCACCCGATGGTTCACCGTTTGCCCAGTTTGTAGCGCCTGTTGTAGACCCTCCAGTTTTTGGCCATTGTTAAATTGCTGAAGTGACTGTTGGGATTGCTTGATCAATAGATCCACCTTACTTCGATAAGCATCCACCGTTTGCCAGCCGAAGAGAGCAATGATGGCTGTACCCACAAAGGTTCCTAAGATTAACAGTTGTTTTTTTCTTCGTTGCTTTCGAAGTTGTTCTTGCTCTCTTTTTTCTTTCTCTTTCCGTTCTTGCTCTTGTTTTTCCCGTTCCTTTTTTTCCTGTGCCTTCCGTTGTTTATCTACGTATTGCATCCGCCATTTTAGGATTGCTGTAGCCAAGACATCGTGGAAAATTTCATAGCGCTCCACATCAGGACGATCGGGCAAACAGCCAATCCGACGAATAATCCGTTGCTCCTTCGTCAGTTGATTGAACAAGCGATCGAGATCCCGTGCCTCGCACCCCACCAAATTCGCCAAATCCGCCGTAGAGTAGGCATACTTCGTCCCCGATGGCGTAACCAAATATTGGAAACTCCGCGCCGCAATGTCCTGTTCCTGCACAGACAAATGCTGCAACGTTTGCGCCACATGTTCTTGGACAATTCGATCGATCGCGATCGTGACTCTTTCATCCTCATTCTCAATCGTTGGATCGGCAATGCGAGTCAGCCTATCCAGACTTAAACCATAGGAATGCTCCTGCACCATCTCATCCCACAGACGAGTCATCACCAGTTGCAAATAAGGCGCAAGAATTTGATTCCCCAGCACCGCTTCCAACTTCTCCAGCCCCGCACGGCCCTCCCCCCCGCGCCCCACCCGAGGAATCCCCTGCAAAATCGCATCCACCAAATCCGGCGTAATCGTCACCCGCTGATCCGCATCCACTTTTTGGTTGTACTGCTCGATCGGCAGCACGATCGCCTCACGGGCCGCATCCCGATCCAAATGCTCAATATGCAAACAAATATCCAGAATATTCGGCAGATACCGTCTCAACAAATTCAATTTGGCATAGGCATCTTCCCGCAGCGAAATCAGAAAATTCACCCGCAGATCCGGAGAATTCAACACCTGCGCAATCTCCGCAATCAATCCCCCCTCCGGTTCCGGAGTCGGATGATATTGGAAATACTCCTCAAACTGATCCAAAATAATAAAAAATCGCCCATCCAGATTCTCCCCCCCCAACCGGGCCGTCACCGCTTGCAGCATCTCCAGCAACGAAGTTCCCGGCTCCGGCATTTGCATCGGGAAACCACTGGCCTGCATATCAGCAGCAATTTGTTGCATCAGACTTTGCAGGGGATCTTGCTGCCAAAAGCGCTCCCCCTGCTGGGACGGAAACAGCACCACTGCCAATTTAGGCAACCCATAATCCTCCAGATTTTCCTGGGCTTCTTCCCGCAAAGCATGGATTACCCCAGCCTGCAAAACGGAACTCTTACCCACCCCACTTTCGCCATAGAGCACCGTCAACCGCCACGCCAACAGATTATTCACAATCCGCTGAATATCCCGCGTGCGACCAAAGAAGATATCAGCATCCTTTTCGGTGTAGGGACGCAAGCCCTTGTAGGGAGTCTGGTCGGGAATGGGGCTTACAGTGCTCTCGGCAGGGCTGCTGGGGGATGGGGCATAGGTCAGCGGCGGCACCGATTCACCGATCGCTGGGGGCAAAGCTTGGGGCTTCCTTGAGTCAGATTTCATGACGGTTCACTCCTGCATCTCTCATCGCATCGGTTCCACAACCCTAGGTTTTAACCCTTCCAACTCCTGCTGGAGGGACGCCACAAACTCCTCTGGAGTGCACGCGATCGACAGCAACTCAACATTTCTCTGGTCTTTCCAAATCTTCTTCTCCAAATCACCGGGATCGGATTGGTGCACCAACCGCGAGACACTCGGTAGCTTTTGATCAGGCCATAACCAATTCACCAACTGTTGGAGATCGGAGTCATTGGGGCTGTATCCCAGGAACAAAATGCCCGCTTCCCCCAGAATTCTTTTTAAGCCCGAGGGCAGATTCTTAATCGGGCTCCCTACTAAGGAATTGAGGTGATCCTCCGTCACCACAAAACGGTTCTCCTGCGTCCCATACAGCTTCAGGATAATAGGGTAACTAGAATGCTGCTCCCGGATTCCCATCGTGCCACCCGCCCGTCGCAGCGGCAATTGATCATCATAGTTTTGAGGATCATCAATAATCTGTGCCGTTTGGGATTGATAGCGCCAATGCTTGTACTTACCCCGATCGGACCCATCGGCGACGTAATAGATAACATCGTAGGGCTGCTGCGCTTGGTCAAACGCCTGTTCCAGTAAATTATCGCAATTGGTCGTGACAATCAGTTGATAGGGCAATCCAGGACAACTTCTGGGGTAATTTTTAGCCAGCATTTGGTGGGGCAGTCCTGCCCAGAAACAATGCACAGGATTGGGACGACGACCACTTTCTAGGGATTCTAAAATTTCATAGAGCTTGTCGTAAAACGTATCTAAATTGTTAATGAGTTTGTAATATTGCGAGAGATAGCGCAGATTAGTTTTGGCGACTGCTAATCGTTGTTCTAGGTAGACCGGACAGTTATCCGCTCTCTCGATTCCCTGGAGCATGGGACATTGCTGGGGTCTTTCATCAGGTAAATAGTGACAAATCTGGCAGGGAACACCAATTAACCGTTGAATCAGATTCCGTCCAGCGGCATTCTGATTGGGTTCTTGGGGCAGATCGGCCTCAATGGATTCCGTTAAATGGGAAGCAAGCTGAATATAAAAATTTGGATTAATCCCAGGCCCTAGGAACGGCACAATATTGCCAAATTTCAATTCATCGATGATGGGTTTGTATTGCCCTGGTGTTGGCATGGCGCGCCGGGGTGGGTTCCGGGGTTCTAACGGACGATCGAGCAAAAAATGTTTCGTAAAGTCCGCTGCAACCGCCGCCGCATACGCCTGCCAGCGATCGCCCTTACTGGCATCCCCAAAATCACAAAGAGCCTTAATAACCAAGTGCCGCACTCGATCGAAACTTTGCCAACTGGCTGCACTGAACCCATAGCCCTCCATTTCAATGGCAGCAATTTTGCGATCGCTGGCCGTAATCTCATCGCGGACAGCACTATCTGCAATCACTTTTTCCCCCGACGCGATGACCCCGTAGTGAATTTTGGGTTGGGTGGGCGTGCCATCGGGGCTGAGTAAGTTGGGGGGTAAGCTCCACTCCGGTAGCGCTTGCACATGATTCAACAACGTGGCATCTGCGCGGTACATAATGGGTTCCGGCTGTTTACCGGTGGGGGTGAGTTTGCCGCGTTCGTAGTAATAGATATCTCGGCCAATCACCACATCGCCCAACTGCTGCTTATCGGGATTGACACCCGCCGCAATGCCCACCAATAAAATGGCTGCGGGATGCCAGTGGTGCAGAATATCAGAAACGAGAACGGCGGCATCTACCCCAGCCATATCGGGAGATTGGGCCACAATCAGGTTGTAAAACTCGCCATGATTGAGATCGATCGACTTGCGCCAGTAAACTCGGGATTCCTTAGAGATTCGATCGCGATCACCGATCTGAAACCCTGCACAAATGGCTCGCCGCTCAACCTCGATCGCGGTCACAACGACAAAATCAACCGCCACATCCCCTGCAAAATCAGCCTTAAGTTCTCCCATCGTTCCTCTCCCCCGTCTCTGTTCTGGCCTAGCCCCTTGTCATCTTTTGCCCCTTGTCATCTTTTGCCCCTTGCAATGATTGGGGATGGGCAACTGAATCTAGCGGCCCTGAATCTAGTGTCCCTTCGACCGATCGGCATAGCGCACAATCTCAATACCCAGTCCCAGCAAGAGCAGCAATTCCAGCACACACAACGTTGCAATCAGCCAGTGCTTGAACGGTGAAACGAAACCACTAAAGGTTACAAGGGCTGCAATACCAGAGATGACAAACGTAATCTCATCCACGATCATCTGTTTGAACTTACGGTGTTGCCGATGGCGATCGCTGCGATGGGCCAGTTCCCACCCTAGGATAGAGTCCGTGCTGGGATGCTCTGAACCAAGATGGTGGCTAATTTTCTGCACTAAAGTGTGGCGAATATAATGACCGATCGCCGTAATTTTTTGATCATTGACCAGGTAATTCCAACCTAGAACTAAACTTACCCACGGCAAAATTAATAAAGCGTAAGGATTCTTAGCCTTATCCCCCAAGGTCTCACCGAGGGCTAACCCCAGAACGACGCCATACAAACTCAGCGTCACATAAAGCAAATTATCCCGCCAACCAATGCGCTGGGTTTGCTCCTGCTTTAACTGGTTATATTCTTGGAGATAGACATTCAGCCTGGGTTCGTCTTCTTTCATGTAGCCCCCTTGCCCCTGACAGGATCCGAAAGCCCTTCAAATTCTTTGGCTTCAGTATAAAATTCAAAGTTGAGGAAGTTATGAAGGATATCTCTCCACGAGATGGATTAAAGAAAGAGAGTTGCCCCTGGCAGAACGGCGGGAAATCGGTGGTAGGTGCGTAGACAGAGGTGGCAGACGTGCAGACAGAAGTAGCAGACAGAAGTAGCAGACAGAAGTAGCAGGTGCGCAGACAGAGAGTGATGGCCGGTTGAGGCGCGTAAATCAACGAGCTATGATGACTGGGTAAACTCCCGCTACTCTTCCCCTGCTACTCCTCCTATGTCCCAGTCGTCCTCCCAGTCTGTGCCAACCTCTGAGCGATCGGGTTCCCTCCAGAGGCCAGAACTCTTGGCTCCAGCGGGCAATTGGGAATGCGCTCGGGCAGCGGTGGAAAATGGAGCCGATGCCATTTATTTTGGCCTCGATCGATTTAACGCACGGATGAGATCGCAGAACTTCACCGAAGCCGATCTGCCGGAGCTCATGGCCTATCTCCATCGTCGTGGCGTCAAGGGCTACGTAACGCTGAATACCCTCATTTTCCCCCAGGAACTCGCCGACGCCAGCCAGTATCTCCGCAGCATGATTAGCGCTGGCGTGGATGCGGTGATTGTCCAGGATATCGGGATTTGTCGGTTAATTCGTCACCTGTCACCGGATTTTCCGATTCACGCTTCCACCCAGATGACGGTGACCAGTGCCGCTGGGGTGGAATTTGCGCAAAAGCTGGGTTGTCAACTGGTGGTGTTGGCGCGGGAATGTTCGCTAAAGGAAATTCGTAAAATCCAAACCCAAATCCACGATCGGCAAGTGGCGTTACCGTTGGAAGTATTTGTCCATGGGGCGTTGTGCGTGGCCTATTCCGGGCAATGCTTAACCAGTGAATCCCTGGGGGGCCGATCGGCCAATCGCGGTGAATGTGCCCAGGCGTGCCGGATGCCCTACGAGTTGATTGCCGATGGGAAGCGGGTGGATTTGGGCGATCGGCAATATTTGCTCAGTCCCCAGGATTTGTCAGGCTTAGCCGTATTGCCGGAACTGGTGCAAACGGGCATTAGTTGTCTGAAAATTGAAGGTCGTTTAAAGGCTCCGGAATATGTGGCCAGTGTGACGCGGGTCTATCGGGAAGCCCTCGATCGCGTAATGGCCCAGACCCTGGAGACCCTTGCGAGCGATCGCGATCGCTACAGCTTGGAAATGTCCTTTTCGCGCGGACTTTACACGGGTTGGTTTGAGGGCATTAATAACCAGGAACTGGTTCATGCTCGCTTCGGGAAAAAGCGCGGGGTGTATTTAGGCGATGTGATTCGGGTGCAGAAAGATCGCGTGACGGTGCGGTTAGAGGCCCCGTTGAAACCGGGGAATGGGGTGGTGTTTGACAATGGCCATCCGGCGGGCAAGGAAGAGGGCGGACGGGTGTACACCTTAGACCGCAAGGGCAAGGAAGCCACGCTGACCTTTGGTCGGGATGCGGTGAATTTTCGGCGCGTGTATGTGGGCGATCGGGTGTGGAAAACCAGCGATCCAGAATTTGATAAACAGGTACGGCAAAGCTACGAAAAAGAATACCAATTTCAGCAACCCATCACGATCGAGCTCCATGGAACGGTAGGGGAAACGCTCGTGGCGATCGGGCGAGATCAGCAAGGTCATACGGTGCAGGTGGAATCCACCATGGCGCTGGTAGCCGCCCACAGCAAGCCACTGACCCCGGAACGCCTCCAGGAACAGTTTGCACGGTTGGGGAATACGCCCTTTCAGCTCGATCGATTAGACAATCACGTCGTGGGAGACACAATGCTTCCCGTCAGTGAGCTAAATCGGTTACGACGATCGCTGGTGGAACAGTTAGAAACTCTGCGGGCTCAACCGAAGCGCTGGCAATTACATCCCTCAGCCCAGTGGCATGAATTACTGCCAGAGAGTACGCGCGATCGAACCCCAAAATTTGTCTACCAATCCGTAAAAGATCACGGTAAATTGTCGGCTGAACCATCACAGAAAGTATCACCAGAGTTAATCATTCTCTCCCGTAATTTAGAGCAGCTAAAAGCTGCATTAGAATCTGGAATTACAACGCTATATTGTGAATTTGAAGATCCTTGTAAATACCAGGATGCGATGCAGTTAGTCACAGTCTATCGCGGAGAACAGGTCACGACACCCCGGCTTTTAGTTGCGCCACCTCGCATTACCAAACCGAGCGAAAATTGGATTCTACAACAGGTACAGAAATCTAACGCTGACGGATATCTGATTCGTAATTATGATCAGTTGGAATACTTTGTCGATCGGTTCTGTGTGGGTGACTTTTCCCTCAATGTAGCCAATCCCATTACAGCCAACTATTTCAAAACGCAATTTAATCTAGCTTGGTTAACTGCATCCTACGACCTCAACGTGCAACAGTTACAGGATTTGTTGCAAGCAGTGCCCACGGAGTGGATGGAAGTCACCATTCACCAACATATGCCAATGTTCCATATGGAGCACTGTGTATTCTGCGCGTTCCTCTCGGAAGGCACCGACTTTACCAACTGCGGACGACCCTGCGAAAAACACTCAGTCAAGTTGCGCGATCGGGTCGGTACCGAGCATATTTTGCAAGCCGATGCGGGGTGTCGCAATACCGTATTTAACGGCACAGCACAGACGGGGGCAGAATACGTAACCCACCTCATGGATCTGGGCGTCCAGCGATTCCGCATTGAATTTGTCAACGAATCACCGAAACAAGTTAAACGGACGATCGAATGCTATCAGCAACTTCTCAAGGGTGACATTACAGGGGCGCAACTGTGGCGTGAATTGAAACTGCAAAATCAACTGGGGGTCACTCGCGGTTCCCTGGAAAAAACGGGTGTGATGGTGCAGTAATCGGGATCCTCGCCCGAGCAATTTACCGTCCTAGCAGCTTACCGTCCTAGGAAAAAGTGCAATTGCAACGCAGTCATCACTAAACCCAGCAATCCGCCCGCAACGACCTGGGGCACTTGCTGGCGTTGGGACACAATACGGGACAGGCCAACGAGAGGAATGAGTGAGTAGAACGGTATCATCACAAGGCCAAATTGATAGGTCAATGCCACGATCGGGCCTGCGATTCCCGTGGTATGAAGACTGATTTTCCAGCGACGAGTAATGATCAAAATCATTAATGTATTAGCCGCGTAACACAACATCAGCCCCCGGAGCATCAAAGGCATCTTGAGCATCGTCAACAGCACATAGCCGAGGGCATAGCTCAGGAGGGCGACCGTCAGCGGAATGATCCGTTCTTCTCGCTGGACGAGTTCGGTAGACTTCACAACGCCAAGGTACTTGAGATAAAAGACATAGCCAAAGACAATTAAGCTAGAAAATAGCAGCGTAATGACATACGCTAAGATTTTCAATAACCAATTCAATTCACTACTGGCGGTCACCAACAAAAAAAATGTCATCGATGCGATGACTAAGGGATTAAAAATATCAGAAATGACTTGAGCGATTTTTTGCATCTCTAGCCCGTAAAATAGCGATCGCTAGAAGCCATCATATAGCAACTGCGCTATCCTGGCTCATTCTGCTCAATGATAGAGCCAACTAGTCCAAGCGTATTTACGGCCTTGGGTTACTGGGAGAGCTTGATGGGGGTGGGTATAGTAGGCTGGAAAGACGATCGCGCTGCCCATTTTAGGTTTTACTTTGATGTTTTGGCGATCGAAAAAGGTTTCTCCCCCCTGAAAATCCTCATTTAAATAACCAACAATACTGACATCACGGGTGGGAATTCCTTGATCCACTTCTTGGAAGCGACTCGCGAGCAAAATATTATCGACGTGACGTTTGTACTGTTGGCTCGGGGAATACCGCAAAATGGAGCAGGTTTCAGCATGGGGAAACCGAATACCATAGGTCTTGTACAGCATTTCCTGAACAATTTCAATTTTTTTGACTAACAAGTCATTTGTCGATTTTTGGACTGGATTGCGGAGATCAAGGGGCAAAATACCACTGTTGCGCACATCAGAGTCGATCGCACTGAGTAGGATGGTAGCGGACTCAAAGTGACAAAATTCTGCGACATCAATAATTTGTGTGCAGAGCTCCAGTTCTACCAGGTTCTCAATGAGGAGAACATCAGCCCCTAAATCCCGAATAGAATAAGTCACAGCAGCAATCCCAACCCATAGCTCTTCTATCGTTCCACAGAAATTTGAATTTGGAACAGCATGCTGGAGAGAGAAAATATGCCGCAGTCCACTTGGGGCTTTTCTCCAAGGAATAGACAAACCAAAGCTTAGACCACCTAAAGCGTAGCATGTACGAGAAGACAGAGAAGACCGAGCCTTCAACAGGGTTGTGGTAGAAGCACATCGTCAAATCGTCTATGGTACTCAGTTCTCATCCCAAGCACGACTAGACAGCACCAACTAGACAATACCGAGCAGTTTGGCAACTTTGTTGGAATTGGATTTAAGAGAGGCCATGACCAGCATGAGAAATCTTAGTTGCCGTTTGGCTAACCATCCCACCATTGCCACGATCGTTACTTTGAACAGGGCCAGGATCTTCTGCGGGAAGGGACAGTACTGCCAAATCAAATAAACCCGGGTCGGTAAGAACCAGCTCGATCGTTGATGGAAAAAGGTATAGGCAAATTCTGATAATAATGGTCGAGTAAAGGCTTGTTGGGCATTACGACGCTGCATTTCTGGGTGAGGAGAATCGTCATACACTACGACTTGTGGCGTCACACAAGCCCGAATCCCTGCCTGACGTGCCCGCATAATCAACTCAGAATCAGCATGATAGTGGGGCAGAAATTTAGCAGCATACAAACCAATTTGCTCAAACACAGACCGATGGATCAAAACACCATCTCCTGGAGCTGCATCTACATCAATCACCTCAGCGGTGCGGAGGGCCGTCGGTAAATCAGCCGCCTGTACATCATGCCAAGCTAATTGCAGAATCCGAACCCCCCAGGAAACTTGAGTCCCCAAGGCCCAAATCAACCCAGGAACACCCAGATAATCAATACGACTCGCGAGAATTTTGACATCATTCCGTTGGGCGATGTCCACTAACTGTTCTACATAATCCGAAGCGATCGTGCAGTCATCATTAATCGTCAGAATATAGTCATAGTCTGCTTTCAGAGCGGCTTGCACCCCATAATTGGTTGCGGTTGACCAATAACACTGATCATCGACTTGTAGAATTCGCACCTTGGGAAAGCGTTGATGAACAGCCTCAGCCGTTCCATCACTAGAGCTGGCATCAACGAGGATCACGTCCACACCTGGATGGGTCTGCTGTTGCATGGATCTCAAGAACCGCAGGGTCTTTTCTTTTCGGTTGTAGCAAGTAACGACCGCAGCAATTTTCATGACTATTAAACTCTCTCTACAGCAGACAACCTAGATCAATTGCTAGGAAACACAGCATCCAAACGCAAGGCTGCACTATCGCAACCTTCATAAACCTTAGTTATATATCACCTAATTAGTAGAGCGAAAGAATATAAATGCCAGTTTAAGATCTGGGTGAAGGCTAGATAAATTCCGGCGCACCAAACTAATTTCATAAACTGGTAGCTGTACCTGCTCCTCCATAGATTAACTAGCCTGTTTAACTAGTCTGTAGAACACCAACTTGCTATGGCAAGCGCTGTCAGAGATAGCAGTAGCCCTCATCTAAATATGTAATTAGTCAAGTAGGGATAGCTCTACTTCAATCAAGGACCCAGATTATTTGATTACTAGATTAATTTTTATATATCCGACCTATGTTTGGAGCATACCCCTATAACTGTACGACTGAAATCGCCATATGAAATCATCATAAAGTTATAAAACTCTCCTACCTCGGATTCTATCTCTAGGCGCATGGAAAGATAGAGATCGAAATCACTGAAGGGATACCATTGAGAGCACCAAAGATCTATTCAGAAATCACTTTCTGAAAGCACTGGAATCTTGCCCTATCAGCACAACCCAAAAGGAGTATTTAAGTTGCAATAAATAGAACCAATGATATGAGAAATTTAGATGCAAGAAATTGATGAAATCATGATTTTTCCCTTCCATATTAGCGGTCAAGTTACTAGTGCGAACAATGTGATTTAGTACATAATTTAGTACAATGTACTTCAATTAATCCAGCGAAATCTAAACTAGATTTTTTTACAAATTTCAATTTTTATCTACTTAAATTTAACGGCGATCGAGTTGGACTCGCCTTAAATCTTGTTGCCATCGGTTAATTTCATCCTTCACGATAGCAATGGTGTCTTTGAATAGGTGGTCAGTCATGTCAACCGCTCCAACATCCCATTGCCAGTCGCCTCGATCGGGGCAATCTTCCCGCCGCTGGCCGCCTATCATCGGGGTTCTAACCAGTGTGGGCCTCAGTTGTGGGATTCTGAGCCACGGGCAAAGTTCTGCGATCGATGTGTCACCTTCGTTAGAGCCGCATTCATTCCTGATGGTGCAATCCGCAGGCAATTCATCAGCCAACCCATCAGCTAACCCATCAACTAACCCATCAGCGAATAACAGCCTCTGTCCGTCTGTGTTTGAGGAAATGACGACCCATCGCATTGCGGCTGGGGAAACCCTGGAGAGTATTGCCCGCCAATACAACCTGCTACCTGAGACATTAATGGGGCTGAATCCAAGCCTGCGGAATCGTCAAGCCCCCGTGGGTCAAAGCATTGTCATTCCGCCGTTTAATGGCATTCGAGTGGACGTCCCACCGGGAACAAGCTTGCGGGATTTAGCTGCACAGTACAAAGTCCGATCGGATGTTTTGTTTGAGGTGAATGGTTGTCAATCTGCACCCTCCGTTGCCTTTATACCGGGTATAGTGTGGACTCCACTCCAACCGACGACGGGAACCACCGCCCAGTTCCCGATCGCCTATCCCTTGCCCAAGGCGGGCGCAGTCCTCATGGGTTTTGGCTTCCAGTTGCGCGATCGCGGAACCGTCACACCCCATAGTGGAGTGGACTTAGCGGCTCCGATCGGAACACCAGTCTTGGCGGGGGCGGATGGCACCGTCGCCTTTTCAGGAAGTCAGGGCGCGTTTGGCAATATGGTGGTGATTAACCATGCCCAAGGCTATCAAACCCGCTATGCTCAACTCGATCGCATCCAAGTCAAACTAGGACAGCAGATTAAACGCAGCACCACGATCGGCACTGTAGGTCAAACGGGTAAACCGAGTTCCAGCCAGTCTCACCTACATTTTGAAGTGCGATCGAATTCAAAACTAGGGTGGGTGGCCGAAAACCCCACGAATTACCTACAGCCTCCCAAATAGCTGTCCAATCCACCAGACTGGGCCATGAATGCACTGGCTAACCCAGGCTGACCCAGACCTGCGCCCTTTACCTGTGCCCTAGACCTACACCTAGACTACGCTGCCGTAGTTGGCTGAGACGCAGACTGAGAAGTTGCCTGGGACGTTGGTTGAGCAATGGCTGCCTCCTCCGGCAAACCCAGCAACTGACAGTAGAGCTTGGCATAGGCGAGGGCGGATTTTCGCCAGCTAAAGTCCTGCATCATGCCCCGCTGCTGGAGCAGTCTCCACTGGGGTTTGAAGCGATAGGCTTCCGTGGCCCGCACCATACAGGTCAGCAAGTCTAGGGGCTCGTAGCGATCGAAACAGTACCCTGTACCCACCCCTGCCACCGGATCATTGTGGGATACGGTATCCACGAGTCCCCCGGTACGCCGGACGATCGGCACACAACCATAGCGCATGGATAGCATTTGGCTAATGCCACAGGGTTCAAAGCGGGAAGGCATTAAGAAGGCATCGGCCCCGCCATAGATCCGGCGAGCCAGGGCATCGTTATAGAGCAGATAGGTGGCCATCCGTCCAGGATATTGGGACGCCAGTTGCCAGAGGGCCGTTTCATAGTAACGATCGCCCGTACCCAAGACCACTAGCTGGGCATTGTTATAGGCTAGGTAGCGATCGAGAATTTGCAGAACAAGATCTAACCCCTTTTGTTCAACCAATCGGGAGACCATACCAATCATAAAGGCTTGGGAATTGACCTCTAGGCCCACTTCTTCCTGAAGCGCAATTTTATTCTTAACGCGATCTTCCAAGGTTTCAGCCGTAAAGGGCTGAGCCAACGCTTTGTCAACGGCAGGATCGTAGGCTTCCGTATCAATCCCATTCAACAATCCAGACGTTTTGCCGCTGATGAAGGACAATAATCCTTCTAACGTCTCCCCGTAGGTGGCAGTTTTGATTTGCTCAGCGTAGGTGGGAGAAACGGTGGTGACGCGATCGGCAAACTGCACGGCGGCGGCCATCGTGTTATGACCTTGCATGTACCAGGGGCACCAGGTCATGGTTTCTAATTTCCAGCGCCAGGGACCTTGATAGGCTAAGTTATGAATTGTGAAAACAGTAGAAATATCGGGGTCCTGGTGCATCCACACGGGAATCATCCCCGTATGCCAGTCGTGACAATGGATAATTTGAGGTTTCCAGTAATTCCAAGCAAATTCCGCTGCACCATTGGAGAAAAAGGTAAACCGCCAATCTTCATCTTCCCCAGCATAGACGCGGCGCGGATCAAAGGCCGGATGGCCAAAGAGATATAAGGGCACATCGGTACCGGGCAGCTGGGTTTCGTAGACCGCAAAGCGATTGAACATCGCACTGCCCGACCAGATGGGATCCTTGGGAATGGTTAATTTATCGTTCAAAAAGCCGTAATAAGGCATGAAAATGCGGACATCATGGCCCATTTGCCGAAGCACCTTGGGTAATGCACCCACCACGTCGCCCATTCCTCCGACTTTCGCGATCGGGGCTACCTCTGCTGAGACAAATAGAATCCGCATACTGCTTGCTATCCTGGTCAGGCTGACATAAGAGCCATCATACCGACTTTGGGGATCGGAGCAGTGTCGATTTTGGCAGATTGGTCAGATTGTCAATCTCCCTCCAAAGATCAATTTTTCGGGCTTGGATTGATTCGACATCAACCACTCGGTAAATTAGGCCAAATTCCAGTCCTACAGACGGCTCTGGAGCGATTGATCGAGGACTAGCCGCTGGATAAAGAAAGGCTGAGCCGCAGCATGTTTGCGTTTGTAGAGTTCAAAGGCTTTGACCGTAGGGGAAGCAATTAGGTTTAACTTTTTGCCTAAGTCAGCGGAAAACGCAGGGCCATCCAGGAATTCCGTAGTTTCGATCGTTACTTTGAGCAACGTTTCCTGTAATTCCAGAAAGACCTGAGGATCGGCATGGACAATCACCTCTTCACCTTCCAGAGGGGCAGGCCGTTGTTCCCGAGCCTGGGTGAGCAGTGCAGTCACCACCTGTTCAACATAGGTTTGCAACGCAGTCCGATCGCCTTCACGGGCGAGGGCCAGTAGATTCCCTTGGCCAAAATCATCGGTGGCGGCTTCTCCGAGGCTGACTTCTGTTAAACCCATATCCTGCTGCTGAAACGATCGCTTCCAAGCCGCTTCCTTGACACCTGTTTGTTTCCCGTAGATATGAAGTTGATTAATCGTGGCAATTTGCAGTTTTTGTACCCCTTGGGTCACCAGGTTGACCATACGGGTTTCGTCCGGAGTATCGAGTCCTTCCAAGAGAATTTGGAGGCGAGCATCGCTGTTGGCGACTTTGGCTTCAATCCCTTGGGGCTTCAGGGTACGGTTCAGCAGAAAAGCGATCGCGTCTGCATTTCCCTGTTGTGCGAGTTCTAAGACCTGTTGTGACATCGGAGTCTCCTTGGTTCGCAAACCCCAGAGCCTTTTGCCTAGTGAATCTGAGGTTGCTGATTGTGAACTGGTTATAGGACGGACAGTCTTCCTAAGATAGCCCAGGCCCAATCGAGGACAGGGGGAATTCTGTGCCAATTTTGGGTGAGTCCACTGGTTCTGAGGGGTCTGAATCTGATCCGGTTCAGCCACAGGGAAGGGTGATGTTCAAGTCCGATCGCCAGTCCGCGATCGATTTTTCCCATTGGGTTTCCCAGGTTTGGGCCAGAAAGGGTTTCGCTTGCAAGCCCATCTGCCAGCCTCTTTGCAAACTTTCGACTACTTGATTCAAGGGGCCAGTCATTTTAAGGGTATGCAGCAGGGTAGCCGCTAGGATCGTGACGGAAAGGGGAGAATGGGTTTGGGCCAGGGTGAAGGCTTGGAGTCCCATTTCTCCAGCTAAGTCGGTACCAAATCCGGTGATCAGATGCCAAATGTCATGGGTCTGCCGCATCCGAATCGCGAGGTAACTATAGTCATCTTCGATCGGAATTTGGCGATAGAAATTGGGGTCGAGGTTCATGGCCTTGAGGGTTGAGGCATAGCCATACCCTAAGGAGTCAGCAGAATAGGTTAGGAGTTGTTCCAGATCGATCGCAGGGGGTTTGTAGCGAGTCTGCACGATCGCGGCGACTTCCGGCTGGGCGTAGGCATAGTCGATAAACTGCTGGTAAAGGTCGGTCGGTCGTAGACCATCGGCCAGGTCAAAGACGGCTTCGGTCTGACTCGGATTATTCACGAGGTTGATAAATCCCTGGGCCGCTTGGAGCAGATGGGGAGCCAGATCGATGGGAGGGTGGGGCATGGTGGGTAGATGGTTCCAATAACAACACCAGGATTCTAGCGAGGATAATGGGGGGCGATCGCGATGAGCAAGGCAATCAATGCAATCTCGATCGCAAACAGCCATCGCCAATAACTCTTTGAAACGCATCCCCCATGCATTGCGATCGCAAATTCAAAGCAACTTTTTATATTCAATTCAAACGTCTAACCCAAACGTCTAACCCAAACGTCAGCAGTCACGCACAAATAGGATATTTTTAAATTTAAAAAATAAAATAGGGTAAGCGATCGCTCACCCTATCCTTGAATCTAATCAAACGCTTCCAACTTAGTAACGGTAGCCGCTGTTGTTTTGGTTGGGCTTGTGCACGATGAAGCTCATCACTTGGCACTGCTTGATGTTATCGAATGCCACAACGCGGATGTAGCAGTTGGGGTATTCCGACTTACATTGCTGCACTTCGGTCAACACTTCCTGGGGAGAGTTGCACTTGAACAGGGGCAACTTCCACATTGTCCAGTAAGACTGAGCGGGGTCGGGGCTTTCGTCAAATTCCACACAGGGGAAGTAGCCTTGCTGCATCGTGTACTCGATTTGACGAGCAATTTGCGCATCCGTAAGGGGAGGCAAGTAAGAAAAAGTTTCGTAACGACGCTCTTTGGGCAGAGTCTTCATGGTTTCCTCAGTAATCGTTGAGTGAAGAATTCTAATTAAGAGTCTTCTGACTCAGAAATTTCTCGCTGCTCTGGATGGTTTCCTTCCACACTCACGCGGGTCATACGTTCCAATTGCTGCGATCGCTGCTTGAGATTCGCTTGCTGCATTTCCGCTAACAGGCGATCGGACAACCCCTCGGCCAATTCCTGAGCCAAGTGTTCCCGTACCGTCAGGATCCGGAAGGCTAAATCTTGCCGTTCCTGAAACAGCTTCTCCATAAACAGTTCACCATCTTTAATGCTTTCGCGAGAGGCAAACTGATGAAGCCAGTAGGCGCGTTTGGGTTCCGTTTCATCGAGTTGCTCGTAAACCACCCGCACTGCCCGGTAAGTCAAGTAACTCATCAGCGTCTTGGTCGTATCCTTCGCAATCTGCTTGAGATCCATATCTGGCGTGGAAGTAAGAGGAACGGGAAAGGTGAAGACGTTAATCTGAGATTAACCCAGGATTTAAATTTCTTCACCCTGAGTCACCCATCCCTCACAATCCGTCACAGAAGGGGATTAGGACACAAAGCGCAATTAGATGGTGTCTTGAGCTTCGAATTCGAACTTGATTTCCTTCCACAGTTCGCAAGCCACAGCCAGTTCAGGAGACCAACGGCAAGCTTCACGGATGATGTCGCCGCCTTCACGCATGAGGTCGCGACCTTCGTTCCGTGCTTGGACGCAAGCTTCCAGGGCAACCCGGTTAGCCGTTGCACCCGGCGCGTTACCCCAGGGGTGACCCAAGGTACCACCACCGAACTGTAGGACGGAGTCATCACCGAAGATGTCCACCAACGCAGGCATGTGCCATACGTGGATACCACCGGAAGCAACTGCCATCACACCAGGCATGGAAGCCCAGTCTTGGGTGAAGTAAACCCCACGGGAACGGTCTTGCTCGATGTAGTTTTCGCGCAGCAGGTCGATGAAACCGAGGGTAACAGCCTTGTCCCCTTCCAGTTTCCCTACAACGGTACCGGTGTGGATGTGGTCACCACCGGACATCCGCAAGCACTTGGAAAGGACGCGGAAGTGGATCCCGTGGTTCTTCTGACGGTCAATCACCGCGTGCATTGCACGGTGAATGTGCAGCAGAACGCCGTTATCACGACACCAGTGCGCCAAGGAGGTGTTGGCGGTGAAACCACCGGTCAAGAAGTCATGCATGATGATCGGCATTTCGAGTTCTTTTGCGAACTCAGCCCGCTTCAGCATTTCTTCACAAGTCGCAGCGGTCACGTTCAGGTAGTGACCTTTAACTTCGCCGGTTTCAGCTTGCGCCTTGTGGATTGCATCCGCAACGAACAAGAAACGATCGCGCCAGCGTTGGAAGGGCTGGGAGTTGATGTTTTCGTCGTCTTTGGTGAAGTCCAAACCGCCGCGCAGACATTCGTACACTGCACGACCGTAGTTCTTCGCAGACAGACCCAGCTTGGGTTTGATGGTGCAACCCAGCATCGGACGACCGTACTTGTTCAGCTTGTCGCGCTCAACCTGGATACCGTGGGGAGGCCCTTGGAAGGTCTTCAGGTATGCAACAGGAATGCGTAAGTCTTCCAAACGGAGAGCTTTCAACGCTTTGAACCCGAACACGTTACCGACCAAGGAAGTCAGCAAGTTAGTCACGGAACCTTCCTCGAACAAGTCGAGGGGGTAAGCGATGTAGCAGATATATTGGTTATCTTCGCCGGGAACGGGTTCGATGTCGTAGCAACGTCCCTTGTAGCGATCGAGATCGGTCAGCAGGTCCGTCCACACGGTGGTCCAGGTACCGGTAGAAGACTCAGCCGCAACTGCTGCCCCAGCCTCTTCCGGCGGAACGCCTGGTTGAGGAGTCATGCGGAACGCCGCCAAGACATCCGTGTCTTTGGGGGTGTAATCAGGGGTGTAATACGTTAATTTGTAGTCCTTTACCCCTGCGTCGTACCCAGCTTTCGCTTGGGTTCTAGCTTGCGCGTAAGACATATCTCCCTTCCTGTGAAATGTGAAAATCTTCACGAGCGGTTCCAGAAGACCAGAAAAACTCTGAAGTTCCGGAGTACAATCTGTTGTCCAAACCCGCTGAGGTCCACAAAACCTGCTTACCTTCGACTGTAGCAAAGCTAACAAATTTGCTTGATCTCGCGAGCCAGGGACGAGTTCTTAAGCATAATATCAGGATCTCAATAAGCTTTACTTTAGAGATCCTGTAGCGAATGATTAATCCTTGTTATGGTTTGTAGCGAAATCTAAAGGAATGCTTAAGCAGCGCTTTACCTAGGCTGAAATGCATTGATGCTGCAAAAAAGCAAGCTGAAATCAGATCCAGCTTCAGGCCACTGAAACCAGCGCGGGGCCAGTACATCCTGAAGCCCACGATACCCTGGAACCCACGGCCCCTTGGAGTTTGAAGCGTTAGCGGGGTGGGGTGGGGTGTCGAAGATCGAAAGATTAAGTTGAGTTAAGAAATTGAATTAAGAAATTTGGTGAAGAAATTGGGTCAAGGGTGAGGCTCATTGCTGGGGATATAGGTGCCCATCCGTCGTTCAAACCGTCGCCGATAGAGGAGTTCTAGCTGGCCACCGTATTCTTGGATTAACGCTAATTGCCGGAGATACAACCCGCGAAAACTGTTGGCAAAAATTAAGGTGACGATCGCAACGGTTAACCCTGCCGCCGTAGAAATTAAAGCAGTACTAATCCCCCCGGTCACATTGGCCGTATTCGTACCCCCCACGTTTCCCGGCTGCAATGCCGCGAAAGATCGAATCAAGCCCAAGACGGTTCCCAGAAGCCCCAGGAGCGGCGATAGGCTGATGATGGTTTCGAAAATTGTGTTGAATCGCTTGAGCAGCGGAATTTCAGCTTGGGCAGAACTTTCTAGGGCGAGACGAAATTCCTCCGGAGTCGCCTGCTCCAGTTCCAGGGCCGCTAGGAAAATACGGGCGATCGGAATATCCGAATTCTTTTCCAATAATCCAAAGGCAGCGCGGGGGTTACGTCGATAGAGATGTAAGGTTTCTTGCACAAGGCGATCGGTTCGCTTGAGGACTTTTCCCCAAAAAATTAAGCGCTCCAAAACTAGTGCAATTCCTAGAATCGAGAATCCCAGGAGGGGGACCATGACCTCTCCCCCCGCAGAAAACCAGTCAGTAGACTGTGATGCCATAGACTGTGATGCCATCGTGTAATGCCTATCCCATCGAACGTCATCATTAATCGATCGACCAGCATATCAGGTCAATCTATCCTATGGGGGAATTGGATCCGTAAATGGGGATGAAGTGGGAGAACGGAATGGCCTATCAGCACGGGCAAGGAAGGTTTCAGAGAGCTTAGGGTTCCAGCCGATAGACAAGGTCTAAGGGGAAGCCCGGACTTGATTTATGAGGAGTCCGTAAATTCCAGCTCTATGATTCCGAAATCTCCGTAAAAAAACGGAGATGTAATTGACCATTTTTTTCGGATTACGCGAAGATACGGAGAATACGCTACTCAATAATCGAATTAAGATACTTTGAGCTTCAAATTTGGGCTTCAAATTCTTGTGAGCTTCAAGTTCTTGTGAGCTTCAAATCAAGTAGATGCATTGTTCATGACAAATCAGGGTATTCACCTCAGAATATCTCCGGATTTGGTCAAGCATAATGACCATGATGCGATACGACCCATTGAAGTGATGTCATTGAAGCGATCTATTTGAACTCATTGATTTGAACTCATTGAATCGGTGCTGTATCTACCCTTTTGTACTACCAGATTTCTCTCAGGAAATGGGATTGATTGACTTATGCTAAAGTCCAATATTTCTTCCCCCCAGGGATTGGATGTGGTGATTGATCGAATTCTGGCAACGGGGCGGATTACCTTGGCCGATCGAACGTATTTAATGCAAATGGGTTGTTCGGATAGTACCTTGAGCTTTCAGGAGCAGGACAAAATTAATCAGGTCATGCAACGTTTGCAAATGGGCCTCGTTCGAGTTTCTAAAGAATAAAGCAGGCTTGAGAATCAAGCAGGCCAAGGCTTAAGGCAAGTTCCGATGCAGGGCGAACCACGATTCAGCAAGCTAGCAGCTCAATCCCAACTAGCTCAACGCCAAGCAGAGCCTTCAGTAGTTCCAGGACTTGTTAAGGCATCCTGCCTGTTAGCCCAGGTCATTAGTCAGTTTTGCCGACCTTACAACTGTCGAAACAACGGTCGAATTCCTCTAGATTCAACGTGTTTCTGCTGAAAATTCTGGAATTGGTGATAAAAGATTGTGATGGATGAAGGCTCTGCACAGTAAAATTCAAGACTAAATGATTGAGGCTTAATTATTTAAGCTTGAGTAGAGGGTATGCGAGTAGCCCCTCGCAGGATTCCCCCTCGTCCGATCGCTCATTGCCAACTCAGCCGCATGAAAAAGCAACTTTGGGTCGCCCTCTCTATTTTTGCCGCCGGGGTCATCGCGCTGTTTGCCAGTATTGGCAATAGTGATGCTGAGTTTATTGAAGGCCGACCGATTGCACGATCGGATCACCCCTCAGCCATTTCCCGGCTCGATCAACGGGACGCAAGCGAGGCACCTTTACCCGCTTCAGCAGCAGCCGACATTCCAGCTAAGGCCAAAACCCTGGGAGTGGAAAAGTCCGCTTCAGAAAAACCTGCGTCACAGACTACCGCTTCAAAAGCGATCCCAAGTGTCCAGCAGCGGACTCCTCCGGCGATTGCGCAATCGGCCACCAACGATCCCCGCCTGTCTACCGATTGTGCCCTCCGGCCCGATCCCAAACCTCGTCGTCCCACTCGCCAAGAATTAGCCCAGTTACGAGATTCTTTGCCCTTAACCCGATTTCGCCCAACCGCGAATCAGCCCGATGCCAAGGCACCGACGGAAGTGGTTGCCCTAGCCCATCCCACCAATTTTGGCGATCGTTTTCTGCAAGACATTGCAGGACAGCCTGTCAATAATGCCCCGATCGTCGTGCTCCATGAAACCGATGCTTCCGGTCAGTCCACGTTGAACTTCTTCCAGACGCCCCACGCCAACGATGACGATCAAGTGAGCTACCATGCCTTGATTGCGGAAGATGGCAAAGTGATTTACATTGTTCCACCGGACAAGCGAGCCTTTGGGGCCGGAAATTCGGTCTTTGTCAACAACGATCGACAAAAGGAAGCGGTGAAAACCAATCCTAAGTTTCCGCCCTCAGTCAATAACTTTGCCTACCACATCTCCTTAGTCACCCCCCGTGATGGTCGGGGCAGTCGCCGCAGAAACCATAGTGGTTATTCTCAAGCACAATACGAATCGTTGGCCTGGTTGATCTCCAAGCTAGGGGTTACCGCCGATCGCATTACCACCCATCAGTTGGTCGATCGGTCTGGGGAGCGGGTTGACCCTCGCAGTTTTAACGTGCGCTATTTTCTCGATCGATTTAGCCAATACCCACTGACCACAGAGATTTCGATTCAATGCACCATCCCCGGCAATGGAAATCCAGCCAATTCACCCACAACTTAAAGCACCCAAAACTTAAATCAGTCAAGCCAGAATCAGTTGACGCAAAATTAGTTCAGATCAAAATTAGACGCTATCAACTTCATTGGAAGAGTAAAGCAGGCATCAGTTTGATCAATCAGCTTAAAATCACAAATCTATTTCTAAACGAGCAACCCTGAAATAGTGGTCAACTCACAGAAGCAATGGCCCAGCTACAGATTTCCTATAACTGCATCGAATCGCTAGGGATTGCTAGACAGAGTGGTCGAAGAATCACTAAGGTAAACTTGACTAGCTTCCAAACTTTCCGCTTCTAGATAGCTTTGCACCGATCGATAAACCTGCTCTAAAACCTCCGGATCGCGATCCATCCGGGTAATAAATCCCATGTAATTCCCCATGATGCAGTAGACCGAGACAAGTCCTGCCGCCGCAGAAGCCACTAGCGTCCCTGCCAACATCAGGGAGAACTCCTGCCGCGTCACAGCCTCTTGCATCAGATGCAAGGCCCACGCCACCAAAGCAATTACAAATAGCAAAATTACTATTAGCATATGTTAAAGATTGTAACAGATTCTTATTAAAAGTGCCCCATTGCGAGGCAAAAATCGCAAGATAACTTAACTATACCGCCCCAAATTCCCCAGGGCGGTCATCTGGAAGACTGATTAGCAAAGGGCTTGAGCCGCTTATTGACGCACAATTAGGCTACGATCGCTTAAGTATGTCTTTATCTGAGAGACGGTTAACTGTCCGTAATGAAGCAACGAGGCCAGCAGAGCTGCTTCCGCCTTCCCCGTTGTCAAGGCGTCATAAATATGCTCACAGTTACCCGCACCCCCCGAGGCAATCACCGGGACATCCACCGTTTCCGCGATCGTCCGCGTAATGTCTAAGTCATAGCCCGCTTGGGTTCCATCGGCATCCATGCTGGTGACCAGTAATTCGCCTGCTCCCCGACTGACGACCTCCTTAGCCCAAGCGATCGCATCAATGCCCGTATTCTCCCGGCCCCCCCGCACGTAAACATCCCAACCAGGATTGGCCGGGTCAGTGCGTCGCCGTGCATCGATCGCCACCACAATGCATTGATTGCCAAACTGCCGCGCGGCCTGGTTAATGAAATCCGGGTCCCGCACCGCCGCAGAATTGATACTGACCTTATCGGCCCCGGCCCGCAGCAATTTTTTAATGGTGTCGAGGTTACTGATCCCGCCCCCGACGGTCAGGGGAATAAACACCTGTTCCGCTGTGCGGTACACCACGTCATAGATAATGTCTCGGTCTTCGTGGGTGGCTGTGATATCCAGAAATACAAGCTCATCCGCCCCCGCTTGGTTATAAATCTGCGCCATCTCCACTGGATCGCCCGCATCCCGCAAATTGACAAAATTCACGCCTTTGACCACACGACCAGCTTTGACATCTAGGCAGGGAAGAATTCGTTTTGCGAGCATAGGCTGAACTCAGAATGGATAACACAAAGAACCGTAGACGCCGTAGTATATCGCTATTTACAGGGCTTTCCAAGTTAGTGCGCTTGCCAAATTACTCAGCTTGCCAAGCTTTAATCGACCCATCACTGCCTGCACTGACTAACCAGTTTGCGTCAGGAATCCAGGTGAAGGCTTGGATGGCCCCCTGTTCCGCAGACCAATGGGTGATGCGCTGCCAGGTCTGAGCATCCCAGAGTTTGATTTCACCGTCGGTTCCCCCCGTAAAGAGTAAAGTTCCGCAGGCACTAAATTGCAGGCCCTGGATCGCGCCAACCCCGTGGGCAGGAATCGTTTTTAACCAGTCCCCGCCGATCGACCAGAGATGCAAATTACCCTGATCGTCGCTGACTACCAACGTTTGTCCATCGGGGCTGACGGCACTTTTGTAGCAACAGGGCGAAGGGAGTGCCATTTCCCGCAGCAGTTCACCCGTTTGACATTGCCACAGACGCAGGCATTGATCCGCACTGGTGGTGATGAGCTGAGTCCCACTGGCGTTAAACAAAACCGACCACACGATCGATCGATGGATCAAGGTTTTTAACAGCGTGGCTGGATTGAGCCGAAACAGCTTGACTTGGCCATCTGCCCCGGCACTGGCTAGTAACTGTTCTGTAGCGTCCATCGCTAAGGCTTGAATGGCTCCTTGGTGAAGGGGCACGGTTCTAATCAGCCGCTGATTGGACAGGTTCCACATTTTCATCTGCCCATCCTTACCACCCGTGACCAGCAACCCACGCTGAGCCGCCACCGAAATTGCGGTAATGGGCACACGATGGCTGGTCAAAACCGCTTCCCCACCCGTGGGCCAGTGCCATAATCGCAAGGTTGTATCAGTGCTAATGCTAATCAGAGTCGATTTAGCCCAACCTAGGCCCGTAATCGCTTCCCCGTGGCTCTGCCAAGTTTGGTGCAACCTCCAGGAAGTCGAGGGAGAATGACCGGACGTTGCGGAGGATGGAGAAGTTGAAGCGGCGTGAGTAGAGCGGGTCGATTGGGTCGATTGGGTCGATCGCGCCGCCTGTTGGGTTTGAGTTGGGTGCGTCTGAGCCTGTTGTGCCTGCGATGGCTCTTGCTTAGGAACCCAGCCGTATTGCTTGGCCTTAGCTAAATCCTCCTGGGCAGAGGCTGTCCAGCCCTTGGCCTGTCTGAGTTGGCTCCGGTACCAGTAAGCTTCCGCGAAATCTGGTTGGAGGTGAATCGCAAAGGAAAAGAAATCCAAGGCGGCCATGTACTGCTGGGCTTGGAACTGTTCGATGCCTTTTTTCAAGGCAATTTCTGCCTCTGAGGGTTTGCGGGGGCCTGCCTCTCGCCGGGATTTTGTGCGGATGGAAACCCCTGAAGGGTGAGCCTCTGATTGCGTCGATCGCGCGGAACTGGGGGAAAATCCCTTTAGCGCTTCGTAGGCGGTCTGAATGGTCTGAAACTTTTCCTTCGCCGCTTGCTGTTCTGCGGGATCTTGATAGCGATCGGGATGATAGGTCTTGGCCAATTTACGGTAGGCTTGCTTGACCGCTTCCGGCGAAGCGCCCCATTCCAGTCCTAGGATTTCGTAGTAATGCCTCATTGAATTCGTGACGCTTCCCGCAAACCGTTAAATTCTGGCGATTCCTAATATTGGGCACCCACAGGGTTCGCCCCCAATAGGTTCCACCTCAACAGGTTTCGCCTACACAGGTTCGCCCACATTTACTTTTTCAACATGCCCTTGATACTCCACTACGGAACAAATCCACTGCGATCCCACGAGCCAACTGCTGGTACACTTTGAAGTGGTCTGTATCAATGTTGCTGTGATGGAAATCGGTCAAAAAGTGCGTGTCCGTCGTCTGCGCGATCGCGTTCCCCAAGAAGTGGTCAGTAAGCTGGGTAAAGTCGGTACCGTCAAGGACTTCAAAGTCGTAGATGGAAAAGGTCTAGGCCGTCTCGTTCAGTTCGATGACCAGTATGCCACCTGGTTTTTTGAAGACGAACTGGAAGCCTCTAATTAGTCAGCTAGTAACTGAGTCATCTAGTAATTAGTGAGCTAGTTAGTGCGCTAGCATCTGCGATGGAAAGCTTGAGTGAGGCAGTGAGTGAGTTAATCATTGACTGCCTTCTTGTTTTGGGGCCGATCGTTGGGTGGAGCGCAGAATGGGCTGAGCAATAGTCTGGATAGGAACCTGAGCAGTTTTCTGAGCAGTTTAATGCGCCAGCAATCTTGGCAGGAACTCGATAAATTGAATGGGTAAACCCGGCATCGGAGTCACAGCAAATTTACTATGGCGTTTATTCTGACGTTTTTAGGCAAGGGCGGCACAGGGCGGACAACGTTAGCGATCGCCGCTGCCCAGCGATTGGCGGCCCAGGGCAAACGAGTGCTGCTGGCCAGCCAGGATTGTAGTCCTGCGTTGGGGATTGCTCTGGGGGCTGAGGTAGGGCCTGATCCAACCACGATCGCCCACAACCTAGAAGCCGTCCAACTCCACACCGCTGTATTGCTAGAGCGGGCTTGGGAAGAATTGAAAAAACTGGAAGCCCAGTATGTCCGTACCCCGTTCTTTCGCAATGTCTATGGCCAGGAATTAGGGGTGTTGTCGGGCATGGACAGCGCCCTGGCCTTAAATGCGATTCGGCAATGGGACAGCCGCTATGACGTGATTGTCTACGACAGTGGCAGTAGTCCCGAAACCCTGCGGATGTTGGGAATGCCAGAAATCGTTAGTTGGTACATTCGGCGTTTCCGTCAGGTGTTTATCGATTCTGACCTGGGCAAAACCCTCGCCCCCTTTATCCCACCGATCGCCACGGCCATCCTGAGTGTCAATTTTGCGGCGGATAACTTTGCCCAGCCCACCGCCGAGATGAATAGTCTCTTGGAAAAAGGCAAAGCCGCGATCGCAGATCCCCAGCGCACCGTGGCTTACCTGGTCACGACGGATGATCCCTTAGCGGTCAGTACGGCGCAGTATCTCTGGGGCAGTGCCCAGCAGATTGGCTTGACGATCGGGGGCGTGATTGCCAACCAAAGCCGTTATGCCGGGGATGCCTTCCATCCGTTATCCATCACCTCGGTACCCCGAAAAATCGGGGAGGACTGGCTAACCCTCATGGAAGCCTTGCCCGACTTTAGTCAAGCGGTACAGGCCCCCCGTCCGATTACGATTAACGTGGGCGATCGCACCGTGACGCTGTTTCTACCCAGCTTTGACAAAAAGCAAGTTAAGCTAACCCAGTACGGGCCCGAAATCACGATCGAGGCGGGCGATCAGCGACGGAATATTTTTCTGCCGCCGGAACTGAGTGGTTTACCCGTCAAAGGGGCCAAATTTCAAAACAGTTCCCTGGTCATTTCGTTTTAGTCGGGCGGTGGGCGCTCTGGTGGCGGCCCCTTTCCCTGAAATTTACCCTTTAATATCCACCTGCACCTAACCCTATGACAGAATCCAAATCTACGGAAATTTTGACTGAACCCGTTGAAGACAAAGAGACTCGATCGGCCAAAGCCCGCCAACTGCTGGGCATGAAAGGGGCAGAGGTGGAGGAGAAGTCGATTTGGAAAATTCGGCTGCAACTGATGAAGCCTGTCACCTGGATTCCCCTGATGTGGGGTGTTCTCTGTGGGGCGGCCTCCTCGGGCAACTACACCTGGTCGATCGAAAATGTCTTGATTTCCCTGGCTTGTATGTTGATGTCGGGGCCGTTGCTGACGGGCTACACCCAAACGATTAATGACTACTACGATCGGGAAATCGACGCCATTAACGAACCCTATCGTCCCATTCCCTCCGGGGCCATTTCCCTCGGCCAAGTCAAAGCGCAGATTTTGATTTTGCTGGCGGCGGGCATTGGGGTGTCTTACCTATTGGATCAGTGGGCGGGCCATGCCTTTCCGACGATTACCGTCATGGCGATCGGCGGCTCCTTCATTTCCTATATCTACTCCGCCCCACCCCTCAAGCTCAAGCAAAACGGTTGGCTGGGGAATTATGCCTTGGGGGCGAGTTACATTGCGCTGCCTTGGTGGGCAGGTCATGCTTTGTTTGGCGATTTGAATCCGACGATCGTGGTGCTGACCCTGTTCTATAGCTTGGCGGGTCTGGGGATTGCCGTGGTTAACGATTTCAAAAGTGTAGAAGGCGATCGGGCCTTGGGGCTGAAGTCCCTGCCTGTGATGTTTGGCATTACCACCGCCGCTTGGATTTGCGTCTTGATGATTGACATCTTTCAAATCGGCGTGGCGGGTTACTTAATGTCGATCCACCAAAATCTCTACGCGACGATTCTGTTGCTGTTTGTGATTCCTCAAATCACCTTCCAGGACATGTATTTCCTGCGGGATCCGCTGAAAAATGATGTGAAATACCAAGCGAGTGCCCAACCGTTCCTGGTGCTGGGGATGTTGATCACAGGGATTGCCTTAGGGCATTCCGGCTTGTCCTAGGTCGGCAAGAAGCCGCTAATCGCCGCTAATCGCCGCTAATCGCCGCTAATCATAGTCAACTGTGCGATCGTCCGGGCGATCTGAGAATGGCAAAAGACCAGCGATCGCACAGTTTGAACGAAAAAACTCTAAAAAGACTACAAATTTTCCCCATCCTTCCTGTAAACTGTTCGATTAACTTCTGGGTTAGTCTATGGTTTGGTTAGTCCGTGGTTCTAACCTACGCGAACCGTTCAGGCTCTGGGTGCACCTTATGATGTAAACCGTTGGAGTGGTTCAACAATTGACACTTCCATGGCTCGGCAATTCCCGCTAGATACTTAAAGAGGCTTCTTGTGTGGCTAAGTATGGCTTCCGGCGATCGAAACCATCCAAACCTCCTGGAATGGATCCCATGACAGGTAAGCAGGAGGAACAGACGCCGCGTAGAAGAGAAAAGCAACGCAGGGTTAAACTCCCACCCAAACTGCGTCATGTTTTAGTGAGTGCAGGTCATCAGGTCTCAGCGCAATGGACTTGGATGACGCAACGGATACCTGCGCCGCTGAAACGACGGAGAAATCAATTCGGCCTAGCGGCTGTCGGCGTGGCCGCGATTGGGTTATCGATCGGGTATGTCAGACTAGAGCGCGAACTTCCGGATGTGTCTACGCTGGGCATCTTTGTGCGGCCTGGAACCTTGACCATCAAGGCGGAGGATGGCACCGTTCTGTTACAAAGTGGGCCGGCCACCCGCGAGCGCATGTCCATCAATGAATTGCCGAAGCGAGTCAAAGACGCCTTTATTGCCGCTGAAGATCGCCGCTTTTATCAACATAGCGGCGTGGACTACTGGGGGATTGTCAGAGCCACCGCCCGCAACGTCACGTCGGGGGAAATGGTTGAAGGGGGCAGCACCATTACCCAGCAGCTGGCCCGCATGGTTTTCCTCAATCAAGACCGCAGCCTCGTGCGCAAAATTCGCGAGGCGATGCTGGCACAAAAGCTGGAGCGGGAATTATCCAAGGATAAACTGCTAGAAAACTATCTCAACCTGGTTTACCTGGGTTCGGAAGCCTACGGCGTGACCGATGCCGCCTGGGTATTCTTCAGCAAATCCGTCAAGGACTTAACCCTTTCAGAAACGGCGATGATCGCGGGGTTGCCGCCTGCCCCCAGTCTCTATTCGCCCTTAGTTGATCCCAAGAAAGCGCAACAACGGCGGGATATTGTCCTGGAACGCATGGCAGAACAGGGATTTATTTCCCAAAGTGAAGCTGATGCAGCCAAAGCAGAACCGATCGCGTTGAAACCCGCGATTCCTAAAAACCTCTACAGTGCCAGTCCCTACTTCACCTCCTTTGTCCAGCAACAGTTGGCCCAATATATCTCGAAGGAAGCGATCGAATACGGTGGGCTAACGGTCGAAACAACGCTGAATGCAAAGTGGCAAAAAGCCGCAGAAACAGCGGTGAAAGAAGCGGTCGAAATTGATGGTCGAGCCCAGGGCTTTGAGCAAGCGGCTTTGGTGGCGATCGATCCTCGGAATGGAGCCATTCGGGCCTTGGTTGGGGGCTTGGATTACTACAAGGAAAGCCAGTTCAATCGCGCCACTCAGGCCCAACGGCAGCCCGGATCGACCTTTAAGGTATTCGTCTATGCCGCCGCGATCGCCGCAGGGTTTTCGCCCTATCGTGGCTACGTGGATGAGCGCTATGTCGTAGATGGTTACGAGCCAAAAAACTTTGGCAATAAGTATTCTGGCTCTGTGGATATGCGTACCGCACTGACTAAATCCCTCAACGTCGTGGCGGTGAAGGTTTTGATGGATGTGGGGTTTGAACCCGTCATCAAATTGTCGAAGGAAATGGGGATTAAATCGCCCCTCCAAGATACCTACTCCCTGGCTTTAGGAGCCTACGAAGTCAATCTACTAGAACTCACCAGTGGCTATGGCCCGTTGGCAAATAATGGGGAATACACACCTCCCCACGCCATTCTGAAAGTGACGGATAACAAGGGCAAGGAGTTATATAAATCTGACTTTAAATCCCGCAAAGTTCTCGATCCCGGCACCGTTTCGATCATGACTTGGATGTTGGAAAATGTCGTTGCCAAGGGAACGGGTTCTCCGGCTGCATTGACCGATCGCCAAGTGGCGGGGAAAACGGGAACCTCTGAACAGGCTCGCGATCTCTGGTTTATTGGCTATATTCCCCAGATGGTGGCCGGGGTTTGGTTAGGTAATGATGACAATTACCCGACGGGAGGCAGTAGTGGCACCGCTGCCTTTACTTGGAAGCAATTCATGAAGGTGGTGGCCAAGGACTTACCTGTCGAGAAGTTTCCAGACCTGCCCAAGAATATCGATACCCGGAAAGGCAGCATCAAAGCCAAGCCCGTGGAGCCGAACAGCGCCTATTCTAAAGGAACTGCACCGGATCCAAAGGAATCCGATCGTTGGCGCGATCGGCAGGAGAGCACCCCTGAGGATTCGCAGGACAATCGATCGAGACCTGCGGAGGACGCACCTCCCCCACCGGATGATATTCCACCGCCCTCGGCCTATGAGGCTCCTGCGCCCTACAATCCACCGCCGGAGCCTGATCCGATCGAGGCTGCTCCCCCAGCCGCCCCAGCCGATCCACCCCCACCGGCAGAACCCGATCCCTTGCCTCCTTCGACACCTTAGTTCTTCGACACCTTAGTTCAGACACCTTAGTTCAAAGGACTGAGTTCAAAGAGCAAGACAGAAGGAAAAGGGGTAGAAAAGAAAAGGCATAGCGTTTGCTATGCCTGGTGATCGCTCAAGTCTAGTGAAACTCACGAAGTGGCTGGGGATTAACGCACCGTCCCCCGTAGGGCTTCCGCATCGATCGGTTTTAGCAGGTAAATTTTCAACAGGTGCCCCAAAATCCCCAGTTGCAACGGTAGCTTGCGCAGGGCTTTTACCCATTGGGGTTGGTTGGACTGGTTGACTTCGGTGATCTTGAGATTGAGTTCGGAACATTCAGACAAGCGTTGGAAAAACTCTGGATGTTCCGTATCCAGCACTGACGGGAACGTGCGGGCGGCAGTTTCATTCGTCCGCCGGATCACATCTTCATCAAACGCCGTTGGATCAATACCCAAAAGGCCATAGAACCCCGATCGCTCATGCACCGTTAACGTGTGGGTGGCAAAGACGGTGAGTAGGAAAAACCGACTCCAGAGCCGCGATTGCCAAGTCTGCCACAACTGCGGCTGCGATCGCAGCAAGGCTTTAAAAATATCCCCATGGCGATTTTCATCCTGACACCAGGGTTCAAAGTAGCGGAAGAGGGGGTAGAAGTGATTTTCGGGATGGGCTTGCAGGTGACGATGGATCAGAATATAGCGCCAGTAGCCAATTTTTTCCGATAGGTAAACGGTATAAATCACCCATTCGATCGGGAAAAACGTATAGGTGCGCGCCTTCGTTAACTTCGCCAAATCCATAGATCGGTTAAAGTCGCCCATGGCCTTGTTGAGGAATCCGGCGTGGCGGGCTTCGTCCCGTGCCATCAGATGGAAGATTTCCGACAAGACCGGGTTGCGATCCTTCAAGCGGCGGGACAGTTCCTTAAATAGCAAAAAGCCGGAAAATTCCGAAACACACGATCGCTCCAGGTAATCCAGAAACGCCTGCCGATCTTCCCCTTGCAGATGCTCCCACGATCGCTCAAAGGACTCATCCCGGACGAAGTGGTGCCGGTTGTAGTCCGCCCGCATTTCCGCAATCATGGCCTGAATCTCCTCATCCTGGGCGGAGAGATCCAACTGAGCTGCGACATCAAAGTTCGTCGTGTAGAAGCGAGGGGTCAGTAGATTTTCCTGAATCTCAGCATAGCCACGACTGCTTGCGATCGGCTTGGTGGGTGTTTCAACCATGGTTTCCTCAAAAAAATAAATGCAGGGTTATGAAGCGTTTAAAAGAGAGTCGGACAACTAGAAGAGGGTCAGACAACAATATCGTGATTTAACGAAAGAGTTAAAGAGAGTCTTGGCAGGAGTGCGGTCAACAGTCGCTCAATCCCTTCAAGTTAGTAACTTTCTCAGATTTTCAAGGACTTGGCAATCCTCTTACAAAAGTTCACCTCCGGGCCATTTGTCAGCCATTTGTTAAGTTATGAGAATACCCTCTTTATTTAATCCTTTAATCGCCATATGGTAATGAAACGTTTATAGAACTTTACCTGATACTAAGGGAATGGCCATGACTGTTGATCTTGCCTCACGCCTGCGGGAAGGAACCCAACAAGCCCATACCGCCGCCGAAAACTCAGCCTTTATGAAATGTTTTTTGAAGGGCATTGTGGAGATTCAGCCCCTGCGTAAGTTGCTGTCGGATTTATATTTTGTTTATTCTGCGTTGGAAGAAGAGCTGGCAAAGCACGCGGAGCATCCGATCGTGGGGTTGATCCAGTTTTCAGAGCTGAACCGTCAAGCGGCCTTGGAAGAGGATTTGACGTTTTACTACGGCCAAAACTGGTGGGAGCAGATCCGGATTTCCCCTGCTGCCCAAACCTACGTCAGCCGCATTTATGAAGTCTCCAATTCCGAACCTGCGCTATTAGTTGCCCATGCCTATGTGCGCTACCTGGGGGATCTATCCGGGGGGCAAGGGCTGAAGAGCATCATTCGATCGGCCCTGAATTTACCCGCCGATCGGGGCACCAGTTTGCATGAATTTAAAGCACTGCCAACGGTGGAGGCGCGGCGCAATTTTAAGTTTACCTACCGCGATCGTTTGAATGAGCTCCCCGTGGATGAAGCGTTAGCAGAGCAAATCGTCAACGAAGCGATTCTGGCCTTTAGCCTCAACCGCGACATTTTCCATGAGCTGGAACCCGAGGTCAAAGCGGCCATTGGTGACCATGTGTTTGAACTGTTGACGCGCCAGGATCGGCCTGGGAGTACCGCTGCCCATCCCAGAGGTCATGCGGCCCCGGAACTGGTCACAGCGGAATAATTTGTGCCCACCCTGCTTATTAAGGGGGATTTAGGGGGATCGAAAACCTACGATCGACGGTAAACCCATTTCAATTCACCACCTTAGGGAATTGCCTTGAGTGATGTTATTCCCTTCGCCTATAACATCGCTCATCCCCTCACTATAGTCACAGAAAGGAGAACATTAAGTCCAATGCAGCTTACGTCCCAAGATGTCACCTTCGACGCCAACCTACTCCAGAAGTACGATCGACCCCTACCCCGCTACACCAGCTATCCACCCGCGACGCAATTGGATACGGACTTTAATGCCATTGACTTAGTAACTTCGATCGCCGTTGGTAATCACAAACAATCCCCTTTATCGATTTACTGTCACATTCCCTTTTGTGAAACCCCTTGTTACTTCTGCGGTTGCAACACCATCATCACCCAGCGCAAAGCCGTTGCTGAACCCTATTTGGATTACTTAATTCGCGACATCGCCCAAACGGGAGCACTGGTCAAAGGCGAACAACGGGTCCAGCAATTGCACTGGGGCGGTGGCACGCCGAACTATTTGTCCCTCGATCAAGTTGAACGGCTGTGGAATGCGCTGCATGAGCATTTTTCCTTTGATCCGGCAGCGGAAGTTTCCATTGAAGTCAATCCCCGTTACCTCGATCGGGATTATATCCATGGCTTAAAAGCGCTGGGCTTTAACCGTATCAGCTTTGGCATTCAGGATTTCAATCCTCAGGTGCAGGAAGCCATTAACCGGGTGCAGCCGGAAGAAATGCTGTTCCAGGTCATGGACTGGATGCGGGAAGCGCAGTTTGAGAGTGTCAATATTGATTTAATTTACGGCTTGCCCTTCCAAACCCTGGCGACATTCCGGGAAACGATCGCCAAAACCATTCAACTCAACCCCGATCGCATTGCAGTGTTCAACTTTGCCTATGTGCCTTGGTTGAAGCCCATTCAAAAGCGGATGCCCTTGGACGCCATGCCCGTGGCAGCGGAAAAATTGGAAATCCTGCGCATGACGATCGATGAGCTCACCCACCAGGGCTATGTCTTCCTAGGCATGGATCACTTTGCCAAACCCAACGATGAATTGGCGATCGCCCAGCGCAATGGCCAACTCCATCGCAATTTCCAAGGCTACACCACCAAACCGGAATCCGATCTGTTGGGCTTTGGGGTCACCTCAATCAGCATGTTGCATGATGTCTATGCCCAAAACCACAAGCGACTGAAAGATTACTACAAAGCGATCGATGCCAAGGAACTGCCGATCGAACGGGGCGTCACCCTCGATCGGGATGATGTCCTGCGGCGGGCGATCATCATGGAATTGATGTGTCAGTTCCGCTTAGACAAGGTGGCTGTAGAGGAAAAATACGGCCTGCATTTTGACCACGACTTTGATGAATACTTTGCCCAGGAAAGCGCAGAACTGGATGCCCTCGCCGCCGATGGCCTGTTGGTGCGATCGGCCAACCACTTGGAAATCACCCCAGCGGGACGGCTGTTGATTCGCAATGTCGCATCGGTGTTTGATGCCTACCTGCGTCGTCAGAATAAGGCGGCTTTCTCACGATCAATCTAGCAAACGCGATCTAGCAGTCGCGATCGCGCAGACTCGTAGCAGCCCCCTAACGCCCCTGCAAATTAACCATCAGCCATCTTGACTTCTAATGTGTTATATCGTTAAATAGTTATATATTCAGTCTGAAGCGACTGCGGTCTTCAATTCATTCCCTTCCTTCATGACCGATCCTCTCCAAAAAGCTGAGTTTGTGATTGCGATTTCGATAAACACGATCGTCCAGATTGCAGCCATCGAATCCCTTCACAGATCCACGAATTGAAGCCGTAGGCTGGCAGTACAAGAGCCTCCATCACTGCGGACCCCAGCCATTGCACTCTTTGCAATTTCGACTTTCAGGCTGAATTCACTTCAACGAGCACAGAAATCATGACAACCACTTTCAATGATTTCCAGAAGAGAAGTTTCTGGGATCGGTTTTGTAACTGGGTGACCAGTACCGAAAATCGACTGTACGTTGGCTGGTTTGGGGTTCTGCTCATTCCAACCGCCCTTGTTGCAACCATTGTTTTTATTCTGGCCTTTATTGCAGCCCCTCCCGTGGATATCGACGGGATTCGGGAGCCCGTCACGGGGTCTCTCCTGGGGGGAAATAACCTCATCACTGCCGCCGTTGTTCCGTCTTCCAATGCGATCGGGTTGCACTTATATCCCATTTGGGATGCGGCCAGCTTGGATGAATGGCTGTACAACGGTGGCCCCTACCAAGTGATTGTGTTTCACTTCCTGATTGCCATCTATGCTTACATGGGTCGGCAGTGGGAATTGAGTTACCGCTTGGGAATGCGGCCTTGGATTCCAGTGGCTTACTCTGCCCCCTTGGCCGCAGCAACCTCGGTCTTGTTGATTTATCCGATCGGTCAAGGCAGTTTTTCCGACGGGTTAATGCTAGGCATTTCCGGGACGTTTAACTTCATGATCGTATTTACAGCGGAGCATAATATTTTGATGCATCCGTTCCATATGTTGGGTGTGATTGGAGTGTTTGGGGGAGCGTTGTTCTCTGCAATGCACGGTTCGTTGGTAACGTCTTCCCTAGTTCGTGAGACGAGCGAAGTGGAATCTCTCAACTACGGCTACAAATTTGGTCAGGAAGAGGAAACCTACAATATCGTGGCCGCCCATGGCTACTTCGGTCGCTTGATTTTCCAATACGCTTCGTTTAACAACAGTCGATCGCTGCACTTTTTGCTAGCGGCTTGGCCCGTGGTGGGGATTTGGTTCGCATCCCTCGGGATCAGCACCATGTCCTTTAACCTCAATGGGTTTAATTTCAACGCTTCGATTCTGGATAGTCAGGGTCAAGTCGTGGATACCTGGGCTGATTTGTTAAACCGTGCCAACTTGGGAATTGAAGTGATGCACGAACGCAATGCCCACAACTTCCCCTTGGATTTAGCGGCGACGGGATCTGGAGAACCGATCGCGCTGTCTGCTCCAACGATTAGTGTTTCCTAGATGATTGCTTCTGACGTTGAGTTTCCTTAGGTTATCGGTTTGGCGAGATAACTACCTAATGACTCCCGCGAGTTGGTATTTCGGTATCAACTCGCATTCCTGCGGTGGTTGTTGTTCATTAATTTTCAAGGTGTGGAGGAGTTGTTATGACCGCAGAATTAATGCCGGAAAAACCGGAAAAACCCCTAAAGCTCGATCGACGGGCGGTGGTTTTCTTTGCGGCGGTTCATGGGGTGGCTTTGCTGGCCCCTTGGTTTTTCACTTGGCAGGCGTTGGGACTGCTGATCTTCTTACATTGGCTGCTAGGCAGTGTTGGTATTTGTTTGGGCTATCACCGGCTGCTGAGCCATCGTAGTTTTCAAGTGCCGCAGTGGTTGGAATATCTCATTGGATTTATTGGGGCTTTAGCCCTGCAAGGGGGGCCGATTTTTTGGGTCAGTGGTCACCGTCTGCACCACGCCTTTACGGAAGATGAGGTGAAGGATCCCTACTCCGCACGGCGCGGGTTTTGGTGGAGTCATATGCTGTGGATCTTATACCCCCGTCCAGAATTCTTTGAAAACCGTCAGTACGAACGCTTTGCCCCAGATCTCGCCCGCGATCGCTTCTATTGCTGGCTCGATCGCTACTACATTCTTCTGCAAATTCCCTTCGCGATCGGCTTGTATTGGCTAGGGGGTTGGCCGTTTGTCATCTATGGCGTGTTTGTTCGTGCAGTTTGTCTGTGGCATAGCACTTGGTTTATCAATTCCGTAACCCATTGCTGGGGCTATCGCACCTTCAATACCGCAGACAATTCCCGTAACCTCTGGTGGGCGGCCATTCTCACCTATGGCGAAGGCTGGCATAACAACCACCACGCCTATCCCAACGTAGCCAAAGCCGGTTGGCGATGGTGGGAAATTGATCCCACTTGGTGGGTCATCCAAGTCCTGCGGGGATTGGGACTCGCGCAAAAAGTTGTTATGCCGCCGGTTTACAACCGTTATCGCTAAGGGTGATTGCTAAAAATCCACTAGTGCGGTTCTTCGGTGGAATCTGCGGCGGGGCGATCGGCAACTTTGTCGCCCACTTGGTCATCCACTTTGTCGCCCACTTGATGCTCTGCTTGCAGCGTCATCACCGTGGCCGCGATCGCCCCTAGGGGCAGCCCTGGGGGATAGGTTCCCGACGATTTCACCTGCTTGATCAGCACGGGAGACACCGCAAACCCGAGCCGTTCTCCCACGGTTCGGGTGATATCACCGCGATCGATCACACCCGCAACCGCCCCCGCAGGCGTCAGAACCGTGATTTGGTTCAGTGATTGCGTTTCCATTTTGTGAATCGTTTCTGCTAGCGATGTTTTTTCGGTTACTGACGGAATCGTCGTCAGAGGAATGGCAATGTCCCGCAGGGTTTGGTGATCCCATTGGCTCCGTTCCACCGATTGCAGCATATCGGCACTGACCCAGCCGCGATATCGCCCATCGGATGCCGCAAATAACATGCCTTTGGGATTTTCGTTTAAGACCATTTCCTCCGCAAATTGCCGCAGGTTCATGTCTGCATCCAGCACCCGAAAATCACGGGTCATGACGGTTTGCGCTTCGATCTTGAGTAACGTTTCCTGCACATCGGTAAAGCGATCGGCATTCAAGGCATTCCGGCGCATGAACCAGCCAATTAAAATTCCCCAAATGCCGATGACGGAGGGCAATCCTAATTCTGCGGTAATGCCCAGAACATCGGCAAAGCCCACTAAGCTGATCACCCAGCCCAGCCACAGCCCCGTTTTGGCAGCCCAGTGAGCCCCAGTCAGATAGTCGCCGCTATATTTCCACACGATCGCTTTCAGCATTTGGCCGCCATCGAGGGGCAAGCCCGGAATCAGGTTAAACATCACCAAGGTGAGATTCAGCGTGGCGAGACTGGACAGCACGATCGACAGCACCACCCACAGCGGGTTTGTGGAGAACGGTAAAAATAATCCCGCCCCGGTGAAAATTAGCCAAAGTCCAAAGCTGACCAACGGCCCCGCGATCGCCACTTGCAACATGTCCGTGGGTTTGGCGGGTTCCCGTTCGATCGAGGCGACGCCCCCAAAGAGAAAGAGGCGAATCGAGGTGACATCAATGCCCTTGGACTTGGCGACGAGGCTATGGCCCAATTCATGGAGCAGGACAGAGCCAAACAGCAACAACGCCATGACAAATCCTGCGCCATAGGCAACCCCTGCATTCCAACTCGGATGGCTCTGCTGCCAAACGAGGCCATCGCGAAAGGTGATCCACCCGACAATGAGGAACCAAGAGGGATCGATGTAAAGCGGAATTTTAAAGAGAGAGCCAATGCGCCAACCAGTTTGCATGGGATTTCGGGGGATTTAAGGTGCTGTTTTCTCTAGTGTAAACGGCGGCTTGAGAAAACTCAGGCGGAAACTCAGGCGGAAACCCCGCAGGAACCTGTAGGGCTTGCCCCCGAAAATTGTTTGTACACAAACCATTGAGAATGTTAAAATGTTTCCAGAAAGTTCGAGTTAGTACCTTTCTAAAGCAAGAGGATTGAGTATGTTAACCCTTCGCCGTTCCCACGATCGCGGCCACGCAAACCACGGCTGGCTGGACTCCTACCACACCTTCTCCTTCGCCAACTACTACGACCCTGCCCACATGCAGTACCGCAGCCTGCGCGTCATCAACGAAGACTACATCGCCGCAGGCATGGGCTTTGGTTCCCACCCCCACCGGGATATGGAAATTGTGACCTACGTCCTCGAAGGGGCATTGGAACATAAAGACAGCTTGGGCAATGGAGCCATCATGCGACCGGGCGATGTCCAACGCATGACCGCAGGGACTGGCATTGTCCACAGCGAATTCAACCCCTCGGCGGAAGAACCGACCCATTTGTTACAAATCTGGATTCTGCCGGAACAAGCCAACCTCGAACCCAGCTACGAACAGAAATACTTCCCCCCAGAGGCGCGATCGGGCAAATTGCGGCTGATTGCATCACGGGATGGGCGGGATGGCTCCGTTGTTGTGCACCAGGATATGAACCTCTATGCGGCTCTTTTGCAGGCTGGGGAGCAGATCCAACACCCTGTTTCCGCCGATCGGCATTTCTGGGTACAGGTGGCGCGAGGCACGGTGCAAATCAATGGCGAAGTCCTTGAGGCGGGGGATGCTGCCGCGATCGACAACGTAACCACCCTCGGCGCGATCGCCCAGGCCGACGCGGAATTCCTAGTTTTTGATCTGGCCTAAGTTCGATCTGACCTGAGATCTGACCTAAGTAAGTTTCCCTACGACAGAGATACGACAGAGAACTGTAGGGACATCCGAATCTAAAACGACGTAACAAATGTTTACATCTTCGCAATATTTCGTTACATTGTTAATCAAGGGTGGTTGAAGCAAGGCATTCCTGGTTACGCACCTAACTTGATGTAACGCCCTCTCTCAACCAACCTTTGAATCTCAATCAACCGTTTATCTCAATCAATCCACAGGTAACAATCATGAGAACTGACTTAGAATTCCGTCGTCCCGAACTCTTTGGCCCCGTTGTCTTCCGTCCCGAATTCAACGCTTTCCAAGAAATCAATGCCGCCCAAGCTTGGTCGCTCTTTTTCACCGGCAGTCAGGAAGATAAGGCCCTCGGTTTCAATCCCGAAATTGGCCGCTTCTTTACCAATGCGCTGATCGCGATCGGAGTGAGTGGTGTCCTTCTGGCGACCTTCTTCACGGGGCAATAGTTGCCGCAAACGTGCAGCGATAATCGTGCGAAATTTCGCCGAAAGGCTACGACCCAGTGACGATTCACTTAACGCATAACTTGAGGGCAACCGCTTGCCCTGCCTCTTTTCTCAGTTTGAGAGAAGGGGCTTTTGATTTGTGAGTTTTTGCAACAAAAAAATGCCTTCCGCAGAACCTAGGGAAAAGAGGGCGTATTGATTCTGACAAATGAGTTTTTTGTGCGTCAAAGCAGCAATTAATCATCTAACCAAGAATCGTCATCATCCCAAGCATCCGGTTTACGATCGGGTCTAGGTTGCGGTTTTGCAGTAAAGGCTTGGGATTGGGGTCTGGGTTGGGCGGTAAACGTTGACTCCGTATTCGATCGAGATTGGGCAGTAAACTGCTGATCCGATCGTCCTTGGGTAGGTGCAGCAGTTTCTCGCCGTTGCGGATTCGATTGCTGATCCGATGGCTTAGACGGTTGTCGCTGGGGTGGTTGATAGGATTGCGGTTCAGATTGCGGGTTAAATTGTTGACGGGAGGGTTGCTGTGGTTGCTGGCGTGAGGGTTGCCGTTGGGGAATCGGTTGTCGTTGCTGTTGTTCTTCCTCAACCCACGCATCAAAATCAAATTCGATCTCGTCTTCAAAATCGTCTCGCCGATCGTCATATTGATCAGGATATCGACCTTCAGAGCGATCGTCTCGATCTCCATACCGAGAACCTGCTTCGTACCGTTCATTGCCCTCAGAGCGAGTACCCCGCGTCCCCGATCGCCAGCGATCGATCTGCGGTTCCAACTCATCCAGCAGCGGCGGCACTTCTTCTAAGAGATCCTGAGCCTTTTCCCGCACTTGTTCCGTCACTTCCCGCAGATCCTTGGCCCGTTCCTTGACCTGATCTGTCACCTGGTCTTTGACTTGGGAAGTCACCGTTTTCGCCTTTTGGAATAATGACTGTAACCCTTCCTTCGCCTGGGATTTCTCTTCCGTTAATAACTCATTGGCCCGCTTCAGTTTTTCCTCAAGCTTCTGCTCTAAGCCCGGTTTGTAAAGATCTAGACCATCCGCGATCGCCTCGGATACCATGACGCGCGTACTGCCGAGACTGAGGATTTGGCTGGGATACAACGCATAAATTTTGCCCGTCAGACCCTGGAGGCCACTTCCCGCCATCAAGTATTGGCGAATATTCCCCGTTTTCAGGTCAAACATGTAATCTACAATTTTGCCGATTTTATTGCCTTCATCCGTCCAAACTTCGCAATTAATCAGCGATTCCAGTTGGCGGACCCGATCGCGATCGGTTTCCACGGGCGCGGAATTCACCAACACCCCATTGGTGCCAAACCGATCCAGTTGATCCAGATTGAAGGCGGTTTTGCGGCGATCCATAAACCCCGACTTACAGATAAATCCCAATACCCGATGGAGTTTCGGGTAGCTCCACAGCACCTCCACCCGCCCCAGTTCTTCCATGCTGGCGCGATCGAGAACTAACTGATCCAACAATTCGCTCTGCTTAATGTAATCGGGCTGTGCAGTCATAGGACGATCGGAGGGTATGCCAATCAGAAGGGGCTAATCGTAACCAGGCTAGCCTCTCCGGTGGTCGAAGAGACTGCATTCATTGTAGAGACTTTAGGATCCTTTCGGACAGATCGGGATTCCGACTCTCCCGTCAGACTCTCCTGTCCGACTCTACCGATCGTGCATTTCTGGCCGATCGGGCCTACCGCATCCCAGACCGTCGATCGCGTAGAAGTTGCATCCCTCGAAAAATTAAAGCGCGATCGTAATGCAGGCGATCGTGCCAGTGGGGGTTACGTTGCTGCAACAGGTTGGCTAGAACCGCTCCATCGCCCCCAGTTAAGCAAATTGCGCAATGACTCTGGGTAGCACAATTACCCTGGGTAGAATGCTGGCGATCCCAGTCCTGAATAGCCGATTCCAAACCCGCCAGCACGGTGTAGAGAATGCCACTCTGGATCGCGTCGGGGGTATTGTGCGCCCAGCGGGTTGGTAACGCAGCCTGCACCGCATCCAATTTCGGCAATGCTGCCGTGGACTGTCCTAGCGATCGAAATTGCAATTGCAGTCCGGGTAGAATCGCGCCCCCTGCAAAGGTTCGATCGACCGTTGCCCCGGTCAAGGTTAACGCAGTTCCGCCATCAATGACTAACACTGGGGAGCCATAAATCTCCATTGCGGCCCACAACGCTACAATTCGATCGATGCCCAAGGTTGAATAGAGTCCTGGGATGGGAATTTGAGAACGTTCGATCGAGTAGATTGGATAGCATTTCTGCCAATCATCTGTTTGCTGCGGAACAACAGAAGTCAACCATAGTTCTAGATTATTTTGATCAGCAGAATCGGAAATACTCGATTGAATCGAGGGTGATACATCTAAATCAATCTGGCCAGCCCATTCCTGGAAATTAAATCCATGGCTAACCAAATGCTGAATCTCTTGCAAATTCAAGTGCGACGTATCCCAAACCTGTTGTAATTCCCCCGCCTGGAACCAAGCCCAATGCAACCGAGAATTTCCGATCGCCAACGCCAACCAAGCACGACGATCGGGATTCTCGATCGCAAGTTGTTCAAATACCTGTGACACAAAAATTATTAGAGAGTCAAAGTCGGAGAATCGAAATTTACGCGATCGTGCCCCAGATTCGATCCCCCCTAGCCCCCCTTATTAAGGGGGGAATAAGAATTAGGAATTTTGTAAAATTTCCTGTTTCGCTTTCAAAGTCCCCCTTATTAAGGGGGATTTAGGGGGATCTCCACTACGGAATCGTCACCGGAATCAGGGCATTTTCCGGTAGGTATTGACGATAGCGCCCCCCATCGGACATCACCGCCAAAATCCGCAATTTAGAATCCGGCTCCATTTGCAAATCAACCCAAGGCATGGAAATTTCCAAGCACTGCTCAATTTCCACCTGGGCGCGACTCACCCGATTTTGCCAGCGCAAATGTTCCTGAGCCTCCTGGAACCACAGGGTTCGCGTCAACAAATTCACTCCCAAATGGTGGTGGTAGAAGTAGGTCAACGGCGCTTCGTCCGGCAGTTCCACCAACGGCAGCGGACTGTTAAACATCGGCTTGTCCGCGTAGAACCAGAACAGATTAAACTCCGGTGGGCAGTCAATGCCGGGTTTAATGCCACTCCGGAAATCGAGGCGGAGATAGAAATTCAAGTGGTCAAACCCATACCACAGGCGTTGGATGGCACTGCTTTGGTGCATCGTCCCTCGCGCACCCCCCACTTCAAAGCGACCCGCCTTATCCCAATCCTGCTCATCTCCCCGACCATCAATGATCGGATGGATGAAGCCCTGGGGTGCCCGATCGCCCGCAGCGGCATGGATTTCCACGGGACGCAGCACCTCTTCCGGCACCGGTTCATCCAAGGCTTGATACAGCGCCACCAGGTGCTCTCGGAACAGTTGATCGAAGATGGCATCGTGGTTGGACGAGTGCCCTTCGCCAAACCACCAGAACCAGTCCGACCCTTCCGCCGCATAGAGGGCTTCCCAGGCTTCCGGATTCGCGTCTTCCGTGGCTTCGGGATGGCGGGCGAGGGTGTCCCGCGCTGCTGTTAGTAAATCCCAGGCTTTGTTTTTAGCCGGATCGCCAATCCAGGTGGTAAAGCTGCCGTCCACCCAGGAGCCGCTGTGCAGTTCTGCGGCGGGGATTGTGGCAGTGGTGGGGAATTTTTCAATAAATTCCGAGACGGTGACGAGTTCAATATCCGAGGTTGCACTCAGGGTGGAATAGAGCGCCTCTAGGAACGGCTTACCGTCCTCGGGGTAAAACTCCCAGCAGTTTTCACCATCTAGGGCGATCGTAACGAGCCAGGGTTCATCCAAGGTGGTGGAAGTCGTGTCCTGCTTATCCTTCAACGCACGGGAAATCGATTCTAAATGCCCGATTAAATCCGCAGCGGCTTTCTTGGGTTCCATACCGCTGTAGGTAAAGCCAATCAGGTCAGACAGCCGGTGATCCCGGAAGACGATCGAAATATCCCCCGCAGGGGTTTCCAGCTTGTAGGGGCGATAAATCAGTTCAGGATCCTGCACCGTTCCCGTTTCATCGCGGTGGAAAAAGTGCTTAATGCTCCAACCCAAAACCGCTTCATCGGAACAAATCCAGCGAATATTTTCCTTGGCGACGTAGGGCAGGATCGCGGGACTCACGGACTGTTCCGAGGGCCATAACCCACGCAGGGGCCGATCGAAGCGCTCTTCGTACATTTCCCGAGCTTTGCGCAGGTGGCGGGGGATATCTTCAGCGTATTGGAACCGGGCATTGGGCAACTTCATTTCGGGCACGGCCACGCGACCCGCATCCGTATCCGCCAGCAGCGGCATGATGGGATGGGTGTAGGGCGTGGTGGTCACTTCCAACTGGCCCGCATCCTGCATTTTCTTGTGCTGCGGGATGATGTTGGCCATGATTTCCCGATGCTTGCTGATGATGCGCTGCCGATCGCCCAGGGTAAAGCCCTTGCCCTGCTCCAACCAAGCGGCAATGTCGCGATCGCCCCAGAACAGGGGATCAATCCAGCACAGGTTATGCCAAGCCAGCAGATCGCTGTAATCTGCATCTTGCCAATTTTCTAAACACCAGCCCCGACCCATTTCCTGCCGCTGGGCGTAGAGTTGGGAGTAGCGCGGGTGGGGATCAATCATCGTGCGGTGGTGGGCATCGAAGAAATGCTCGATGATAAATTCCTTTTGGGTTACCGCTAGGTGCTCCGTGGGCGTCAGCGTCAGTTTTAGGTAGGGATCGAGCGCTGTGCCTTTGACGTAATCCTCAATTTGCAGCATCAACGACGGCACAAGATTCACCGTTTGATGCAATTTCGGATATTTCTCTAGTAATAAGATCAAATCTAGATAATCCTTGGTGCCATGCAAGCGCACCCAAGGCAAACGGTATTCCCCTTCAGCGGCACGGCTTTTGTAGAGCGGTTGGTGTTGGTGCCAAATGAAGGCAACGTAGAGAGGATGTGGCATGGCAATGTGAGCAACGAAACGTTAATGAATAAGGTGCTGTGTTCTATTGTGCTACTTTCCTGCGATCGTAACAGCTCAATGGTGACGGTTCCCATGATCTATGGGTTGTTTTAATTTGTGGTGCTGGGAATGATGGCCGTGAAATTGGAGAGAGTCCAGCCTGGGGACGCCGGAGCGATAGACTGAGCGATAGACTATTAACCAGGAACCGGAATGCGAGGGATGTGACCCCATGAATTTTCCTGCCCAACCCCATCGATTTACGGTATTTGAACTATGATCGCGGGGTCAAAGCCACCGCCTATGCCCAAGCAGGCATTGAGGATTACTGGGTCTTAGATGTCATCGATCGACGGCTCCATGTCTTCCGTCAACCAGCAGCCTCTGGCTATCAGCAGGAACTGATTCTCGCGGAAACCTTAACGGTCAGGCTGATCGCGTTCCCGGACTTAGAAATTGCCATTCAAGATCTGCTGCCTCCTCTCATTCCTTAAAACAACATCGTGCCTTAAAACAGCAAGACAGGCGATCGCCGATGTTAACGATCGCCTGCCTTGCCAACTTGAACTCCGTGGCCCAAGATCACCCAGTCGTTGAGCCGATTTCAGAATCTCGAAATCCTAGAAAACTTGTTCGACTTCCGTAATTTCGGGAATTTGCTCCCGCAGACGGCGCTCAATCCCCATGCGCAGGGTCATGGTGGAACTGGGGCAAGATCCACAAGCGCCCTGGAGCCGCAGCTTGACGATCGGGCCATCAATTTCAACCAATTCCACATTGCCGCCATCGGAAATTAGGTAAGGACGCATTTCATCCAATACCGTTTCCACATTGTCGTTTGTTAATGCCAGTGCCATACAGGATATTCCTTGTTGCAACTTGATGAAGGTTTGCCTATGCCAATCCTAGCGGATCACGCCTCCCCCCTAGCCACACCCCCAGCCATCCTGCATTGATTTTTTGAGGGGTAACTATGGGAAAAATCTCTAGAACTCATCTTCTAGAACCAACGTTCTGCAACCTTTTCTCTGGAACCTAGGCCAGTAATTGAATGTTGGTAAACACAAATTCAACGGGTTGAGAGTTATCTTCCGTAGTGATCACTCGCTTGTTAAGGACTGTGTACCCATTCACTTCTTCGTAGCTATCCTCAAATAGTTGTTTGGGGCTGGTTTGCACACCAGTTTGGGGATCATGATACACAGAGTCGTAGGTGTGGGACAGATAGCCAGCCCCCGTCTCGTAGGTGCTAAAGGTGTTAATCGTTACAACATTGCCATGGATATGGCGATGGACAAGTACCACTTCGTTGTTGCGCACTTTGTAGCGATCGCCCGTTGCCTTACCGCCCATGATAATTTCCACCGCGCCGGACTCATCGGTCTCGCCAAAGGTGAAGGTGTTGGCTCCGTGGGTTTGCTCAAAGGCACGTCGAACTCGGTGAATAGCCGTTTCCCACAGTTGACCTTGAATTGCTTTCAGAACTTCTTCGTCCTCAATCCCCGTCACCTCACCCTTATAGCCCATACGTGGATCCGGAGAGACCTTGGCCTGTCCCTGGAACACCTGGTCACCACAACGATAGGTCACATCTGCGGTATAGCCGGGAAAGCTGGAATCCCAGGTATAACGGTTTTCATAGGCCGCCCGAAACAGGGTGGTTGCATCTGCGCCTACAGCAATGTTCATCAGTCTTCTCCATGAAAGTCTGTTCTATCTTAGCGTTCTGCCTTGCTAGATTTAGCGGAGCTGGGATAGGGAGACCCGACAGGCTGAGATAGGGAGACCCGATAGGCTGGGATAGGGAGACCCGATCGATCCTGGCTGCAAAAACGCAGTAACTGCCAGAAAAATACAGTAAAAAACCAGCCTAGAGATGGTAGAAGGCTGGCTTACACTGAATATCAGGACTGTCAGGTAGACGGACTTTCGGCAGATGCTCTTGCTAGATTTGGTAGATTAGAGGTTTAGATCCAACGCGATTTAAATTCGTAGTTTTAATTCAGAGTTTAAATCTAGCTGGGTGGTAGATGGCCCTTGAAAAATTCCTACTACCGGACAAGGACCCAAACTTGCGTACTTGTTGACAGTTTAAGGGTCAACGATCGCCAGATTCTTGAGTAAATTCCCCATACTTTTGATGAGGAATTGATGAAGCGGGATCAGCGTATTTTGTACAGAAGCGCCTGAATGGTCGGGCCATATCTGACGAGCAAGACTTAACTTGCTCACAGGTTATTGCTCACAGGTTATTGCTCACGGGCAATTGAGCACGAGCAGTTGATCACGGGCAATTGCTTACGGGCAATATATCCGGCAAGGGAGATGGTTAGGCTGAATGTCGATCACGCGATCGACCCATTGTGGCTCTTCCAGCAACGGTTGAATAAACAGTTCTGGATGCAGTGCTTTCCAAAAATATTTCACGAAGTCAGTAATTTCTGCGTCGCTCATCCCCGGCTTGCCCTGGGCGATCATGCGATGTTCTGCCTCGCAGCGCCATTGGATACTCAAACGGTAGTCTGGCACCTGCAAAACAATCAACCGATCGAGCAACTCCCACAATGGCTGATAGGCATACAAGTTCCGGTTCATATCCCGAGCAAACTGGCGATCGGCCTCCGTCACGATCGGTTCCGGCGCAGAGTCAAACATAAACGGCGCAACGGGCCGACAGCCGACAAACCAGCCCTCAAACAACACCACATCTGCCAGCGCAATCCGCTCGGACTGGCGGCGATCGCCCGCCCCCTGGAAGGCTGATTTATCGAAGCGTGGCAGGTCTACGGGAAATTGCTGCGATCGTATTTTTTCCAAGACCGTTAACCCCAATTCCACGTCATGGGTTCCGGGTGGCCCTCGTCGATCGAGACGCGGATCCCGCAATCGCAAGGCTTGACGCTCAGCATAGGTCAAGTACAGATCATCCAGGGAAAAGCCGATCGCGCGCTGGCCCAAGTGCTGCAATAGAATCGCCAAAATTTGGGTCAATGTAGTTTTGCCTGTGCCCTGACCGCCCAAAAAGCCTACGATCAACGGCTGCGCTTGTTGCTTTCGCCATTCTGCAATCTGCTGCGCTAGGGGAATCCACACCTGCCATAACGGAGGCAGCAAATCCTCAGGAAAAGCTAAGGCTTGGGAAAAGGTTTGAAAATCAGCATAAATCCGCTGTAAAAACGTCAACCTTGCCTCAATTTCTGTCTGGAGTGCCTGGGGATCGTCGCTGGGTCGATCGGCCTCCGGTACAGCCTGTGGCCCTGGGTCTACTAATCGACGAGCCGCTAGTTGACGAGCCACGGTGGCAATTGAGGCTTGTCCTGCTAAAAATTCCTGCAATGGTTGGCTCAAATCGCCCATGAATTTCTATCAAACTCTCCCTGACCACCCCCCATTTTATTCCGGACGGCTCAAATCGGCTGGCGTCTTAAGGGATCAAGGTGCTTGTTCTCTGGGCATCCCTTACTGGCTATGGATGCAACCTCCTATGACTTTTTGTGACTGCTACCTGCCCATTCTGTTGAATCGCCCCAGGGCTACAAGCGAGCCATCTCAAAGCCCCAGGGCAAAACAAGACTCATCCATCGGCCCTCTGGCTCGATCGATCGCAGTTGGCCTCTTGGCGATCGGAAGCACTCTGGCCATGTTTCCCAGAGCCAGCCAAGCAGCCACCTTTCCCAACCTGGTTTTTGAATGTCCCAAGGGTAGCCGAGTCATGGTGGCGCGATCGATTACAAGCCGCAAGGTCAGCCAACCCATTTTGCAGTTCACGGGACGGGGCAAGTTCTCTGCCAACCATCGCTGCCGGGAAGTGGCCGCCCGCTTCAATTTCCTCAATTCTGGTACTAGTGAATATTCCCTCGCCTATCTGACGACCGGAATTCGCAAAAATCAGCCGATCGTCTGTAGCGTGGAGGAATACGGCGCACCCTGCAATCAGACGGAAGGTGTGCAGATCCTCACCCTCAATCCCCGCGATCGCAGTCCTGCCCGCCGAGATTATGCGTTGAGTCTCATTGTGGCGCGCTTGCACCAGGCAAACACCAAAACACCTGTTCTAGTGGATTCTCCTCCGGCGCAGTATGTCAACCTTCGGGAGTTAATTGAGCAAGCCCTACAAGACACACAGGCAGAGTAACTGAGCCCGTTTGAAGGCTCTAGCGGTCTGAAGCGTTGGCCTTCTTTAGCCTTCTGCCAGCGAACTTTGAACGGGCTGGCTTGGCGCAGGTTTAGGGATGCCGACAGACACAGACAGAGAAGGGGTGGGCCAATGGGGCATCGTTTGCCAACAGCGGGGACAAAACCATTCGACTTGTCCACGCTTGACATAACGCAGCAGGGAAGTTGAGCAGCAAGGACATTGGGTCATGGTGGATTACCTAAGTTAGACTTTAAAATTTTTTGAAAAATTATAAAAACGACCAACGGTGAAAACCCCAAAGGACTGGGACAACCAGGCAAGCCCGTCTGGACAGGGATCCTAGGGAAAATCCTGGCTGAGTTGGCGGACTAAGTTTTACGGACTGAAGTTAACTTGAAGTTAACTATGAATAACGATGAAGATTTAGTTGACTAAAACGCTGCTCCTTCAGCTGTCAGCTCAGGGGTTCCCCATTGTCCAGTTCAGGGATTCTGCAACGGGGGAGGCGCAGGGGATGGAGAAGAATGTGCTGTGCGATCGAGGACAACTGAATTCACTGACTACGGATTCACTGACTGCGGATTCACTGACTGCGGATTCACTGACCATCATTTACTAACAAACAACATCTCCTAGGGTGAAGGGGGATCGATGGGAGTCGGCTTCTCATTTCACAATCATCATTTCCTGTAGTGTGGTACGTTTCGTTGTTTAACCACTGGTGATAGACTAACGAACTTCATGGGGATCAAACATTGGGCAATCTCCCTATTTGCCTGGGGAGATTCACCCAATCCGGTGTTAAGTTTGATGTCATTTGGAGAGAAATCGGGGGGATGCGAATTCGGGTATGATGCCGACAGAGCGGATATACAAGGATGCAGGCAAGCCTGTATTGGGTTACGCCCGTATTGGGTTACACGATTGAGTTACGCCTGTATTAAGTTGCGCCATTGAGTTACGCCCGTATTGAGTCAGTAGTGAGTTCATGAGTCCCAATCTGTTTACCTATGGACGGTTTGGCCGATCGTTGCCTACCCAAGAACGCTGGATTGATTTGGCTTGGGCGGGCGGGTTGTTGCTAGCGGCTAGCTTTTTGCTTTGCTTTCAGCTCGGCAATCTCCCTCTACGCGATTGGGACGAGGGCATTGTGGCCCAAGTAGCGCGAGAAATTTGGCGATCGGGTTCTGCAATTTTTCATGATCTTTCTGCATGGCCGGAGTGGATCTACCCCAAGGATGTCGTTGGCAATCCCTACTTTAATAAGCCGCCGTTGATGCACTGGTTGGTGGCCTTGAGCTATGGCTTGGGGGGCGTGACAGAACTGAGCTCACGCTTACCCAGCGCACTATTGACCGCGACCTCGGTGCCGTTGCTCTACTGGATTGGCCGTGAAATTTTTTATGAGCGGGTTCCAGCACTGTTTTCCGCCATGGTGTATTTAACCTGGTTGCCGATCGTTCGGCAGGGGCGCTTAGCGATGCTAGATGGCGCGATTCTCTGCTTTTTTTTGTTTATGATGGCCTGTCTGTTGCGATCGCGGCGGGATTTGCGCTGGAGTTGTGGGGTTGGCATCGGCATTGGCCTGATGTGCTTTACGAAGGGCATTTTGGGACTGTTCCTGGGGGCGATCGGTCTAGCATTCATGGTGTGGGATACGCCACGTTTGCTGTCCTGTGGCTATCTTTGGTTGGGGTTGGGGTTGGGGATTGCGCCCGTGGCCAGTTGGTACGGGGCACAATGGTTGCAATACCAGCATCAATTTGTTGGGGAACACCTGATGAAACAGTCCATCAATCGGGTGTGGGAGGATGTGGGCAGTAATAAAGGCCCAGTATGGTACTACCTCCTAGAGGTGTTGAAATATGGGGTACCTTGGATTTTCTTTTTGCCGCAGGCGATCGGGTTTGCTTGGCACCATCGCAATTTGAGCTGGGCGAGACTGTTATTGCTGTGGAGCGGGGTCTATTTTGCGGTGATTTCTATCATGAGTACGAAGCTACCCTGGTATGTCCTGCCGCTGTATCCAGCCTTATCTTTATTGGTGGGTGCGCAGTTATCGCGTCTGTGGACGCCACCTTTAGCATCATCGGTGCATCAACCCATGCGAATGACCTATCGGAAGGCATGGACTGGTTTATTTGGTCTATTGATGGCGATTTCCGGAGCGGGCATTGCTTATTTTGTCACGCAGCCCAATCCCGAATGGGATATTGTGTTGGCATTGGGGACGCTGGGGATTACGGGACTGGTGGTGATGATTTTGCTATTCCGGCAGGATCGACAGTTTATTCCTGTTCTGATGTGGGGAATGTATTTAACCCTGTTGTTTTTTGTGGGATCCAATGTGTGGATTTGGGAATTAAATGAAGCCTATCCCGTTAAGCCGATCGCCCAAATGATTCAAGCTCGTACGCCCGATCGATCGACGATTTATACGTCCTATTTTGCCAATCGACCTTCGCTTAATTTCTACAGTGGGCGGCAGGTGATTCCTGCGGATTTGCCCACGCTGATTCAAAAGCTACAAACGCCCGATCGATCGAAGCAATTGCCCTATCTTTTAGTAGAGGCGGATGTGGTACCTCAGTTACCAGCTAAGCAAGTGAAGCAACTGGCGTCGATCGAGGTGAAGACTTTGGGTAAACCGAGTACCTGGGTACTACTTGCTAAAGCTAAAGAATAAAAGAGATGTTGGGAAATAAACTTGCTTTGGGGCAAGGTTTTCCAATTTCTCGCCCAATTTACGCTGCATCCAGATACCAGTTCCATAAACCAGCAGCGTTCAGCATTAAGCGGTCATCGAAATCAGGCACACGATTGCGATAAACATCCGCGACCGAACGATAACGCTTGATGCCTGCATGGGCATGTTCACACTTGACTCGTTGACGACTGAACTCTCGGTTCTCCTGCTTCTGTTGTTCGCTTAATTCCTGACCCTTTGGTTTCTTGTGGGGCAAATGAACGTTATCAAACTCATTCTGTAATCCTTGAAATCCCAAATCTCCTTCTATCGCGACTTCATCAGGAATGTTGCCCACTAAGTCTTCTTCATCTAATTGTCGTTTGTCATGAATCTTCCCAGCTCTCCCCTTCGACAGCAGGATAACTCGCTTTTTTCGCGTACTGCCTGTGATGTGCTTACGGGTATGACGTTTCTTTTTGCCAGAGTAATGTTCCTTTTGTTTGTCGCGGTCTTTGGGACGCTGCACTGGACGCTCCGTCCCATCAAAGATCACTTCTCCAACCTCTGGAAAGCGTTCTAAAAATTCCTCCATACTCCGCACCTTACGCTCTGGTAGTGCCTGTTTGTGCCCTAAAGCTTGCTCCAGAACGGGCAGTAGACCATGAACCCAGTCCCAAGCACAGGAACGGTCAAAACCAAACAACACGCTCATTAAGTCGAAGGTGGGATAGCATTTGCAGTACAACAAAATGTAAAACAACTTGTCGCAACTGCTTCGTAAGGTTGCTTTTCGTCCTCCTCCAGGGGCACGTTTACGCTCACCCTCGGGTTTCATCTGACTTTGCCAATACGCCTCACTAAAGCTGGGCAGGAGTTCCTCAAATGCTCTACGATTGAGTCCTGTCATTGCCCGCATCAAGCGGTCATCCTGAAGAATGCGTTCTAGGTTCAGCATGGGTAGAGCGGTTTGCAACTGCCAATTATTATCCCTTATTTCCCAACAGGTCTAAAGATTAAGAAGTCTTGGGGCCATAAAGCGCAAGGTGAAACCCTCGCCCCTCCTTCAGAGCAATATCAGATTCTGGAATCGATCGATGCTGAAGCAAGGTAAATTAATCCAAAATGGCTAACTCAAAATTAAAAACAAGAAAAGAATAAAATTTGTTCTCAAACCAGGTTCACATCAAGCGCGCTTTGAAATCTCTGTAATCACAAAATAACCTAAATGAGTGATTGAGTTTTCTGGTGAATTCCTGATATTTTAGTCGCAGAGATGATAAATTCCAAGTCAAACTTTCTGTCCTTGGGATTATTTTAGTGGAAAATTTAAATGGCTTGAAATTATCTAAAAGCTGCTCCGATTAAGAGAGGCAGTGACTTAATCTAGTGATTAAAAAAGCTACTAACTGTTGAAGTAAAGGGAGAGTTTAGTCTTCTCTCTGATTTCTATCTAGGTTTTCCTGCTACAATTAGTCCCCATTTTAATCACGTTGGCAATCATGTTCAAGGGTGGAAACTCAGGCTGGTCAAGGAATTTAGTGGATTTTGATTTTAATAGAACTGAGATAAGTCTATAGGGGTATTGAAATTATATTTTTAAGATTTTTAATTTTTTCTTGATAACTCTCATAGAGAGAAATACTTTAAACTAAAGTTCAAATTTCTAACATTCTTCTAATTTGTTATGGCATCTACTCCAGACATTCTTGATCCATTAATGTTGCTCGAAGATGGATTGTTGACTGCTCCAGATTTACTTGCTTCGGCGATCGCGCCCCTGGCAACCGGGCCTCAGCCAGTTGATTTAGTAGGTAAATCTTTTGACATTTTCCCTGGCGCTTTTCCCAACGTTGCTAATGCCGGTGGTACAGTTACTCTTAACTATCAATTTCAAAATAGTGGAGATTTAGCTGCTGGGCCTTTTAAGGTTTCCTTCTACCTGTCTAAAAACAACAATACGATTTCGACATCCGACTATTTCTTGGATTCGGTAACCATTGTGGGTCTATCCGGAACCACGATCGGGGTTATCAATACCATTACTTTGAAGTTGCCGGGAATTAATGATGCCTTTTGGACAGGCGATGGTAACTATTACATTGGAATGGTGATTGATCCTGACAATCAAATTTCTGAGAGTAATGAAGCCAACAACGCTAGCGTTGGGCGAGAAATTGACTACGACATCATCACAGTTAATAATACCCAGCGATCGAATTTGAAGGGTAAGTCTTTTGATGTGCGTCCCGAGCCATTGGTGGCAGGGGGCAGGTTCAACTTGAATTTCGATGTTCAGAACCTGGGGGGTGCGACAGGTCGACCTTTCGATGTGTCATTTTACCTGTCGACTGATGCTATCATCAGTGCAACAGATTTTTTCCTGGACAAAGTAACATTAAGCGCGTTGGCTGGTGGCAGTAGTACGGGGCCGTTATTCCTCACTAAAGACTTAATCCTACCGAGTGTAAACGATCCCTTCTGGATAGGGGATAGAACCTATTATGTTGGCATGATCGTCGATTCGGGTAATGTAGTCCTAGAAACCAACGAACTGGATAATAGCAATCAGGGCTTGTTGGTTGACTACGATGATGTGTTAATCCAAAACACTCAACTACCAAACTTGAAGGGTAAGTCTTTTGATGTGCGTCCTGAGCCGTTAACCGCAGGGGGCAGGTTCAACTTTGATTTTGAAGTGCAGAACTTGGGAGGGGCAACTGGTGGGTCTTTCGAGGTGTCCTTCTACCTATCCACCAATAACATCATCAGTACCGCAGACTACTTCCTAACGAAGACGACGCTGAGTGCACTTCCGGCCAATGGCAGCACTGGCAAGTTATTCCTAACGCAGGACCTAACATTGCCCGGTCTGAACGATCCCTTCTGGACAGGGGATGGCACCTATTACATCGGCATGATTGTCGATTCGGGTAATACTATTCTGGAAACCAATGAATCGGACAACAGTAACTTAGGATTGTTGGTTGATTACGATGATGTGGTAATCAACACAACGAGTTTACTAGGAACCCGGATCAATGATGATCTAGTCGGAACACCCGGAAATGACATCATCTCCGGTTTACGCGGGGATGACGATCTCTTTGGTAATGGCGGAAATGACACGCTGTTTGGCGATCGAGGTGATGACAATCTGTTTGGTGGCATTGGTGATGACTGGCTAGATGGTGGCGCAGGGGATGATTGGTTGTGGGGCGTCAATGTGAACGACACGAGTCCCGGCTCCGGTGAGATTGATACGCTGATTGGTGGTTTTGGTGCAGATGAGTTTTATCTAGGCAGTGAAACTAAGGTGTTTTATAGTTCTCCCGTTCTAGAGGATTACGCGAAGATTGTAGATTTTGATCCGACGGAAGATACGATCGTGCTGAATGGTAGTGCAGCGAATTATACGTTGCAAAGAACATCGGGTTCGCTACCTACAGGATTGGGAATTTATCGGAGTAGTGAATTGATTGGAATTATTCAGGGTGCATCAACGTTGAGTTTAACGGGTAGCTATTTTGCATACTTCTAGGGATGACGACGGTGGTTGATATCCCTGGCTTGTGATATCCCTGGCTGATGACTTGTTGTGAGCTTGGGATGGTTAGATTTGTTCCCGCTACGGTTCCCTCATGCCCTGGCCTTGGGTGTTGAGGGAACTTTTTATGGGGCTGACGATCGAGGGCCGTGCTGATGCTGGCGGAGACGAGGATTCCAGGGATGCGCAATTATAGGGAACAGGTATAGGGAACAGGAACTTTTACCCATGACGATCGTGCGTCTCAAAAACTACGGTAGAGGATAGACTTTTAATCAATACATCATGACCGTCCTTATGAATCGCGATTACACTCTGATTTTGGATAAAAGTGGCAGTATGTCGAGTCCCGATCGAGGGGGCAAAACCCGTTGGGAAGTGGCGCAGGAATCCACTTTGGCGCTGGCGCGTAAGTGCGAACAATTGGATCCCGATGGCATCACGGTCTATACCTTTTCAGGGCGTTTTCGGCGCTATGACAACGTGACGGCTAAGACGGTAGAGCAAATTTTTCTGGAAAATGATCCGATCGGATCCACAAATTTGGCGGCGGTGTTGCAGGATGCATTCAAGTATTATTTTCAGCGCAAGGCGACGGGGGACGCAAAGCCAGAAACGATTTTGGTGGTGACGGATGGGGAGCCGGACGATCGGCGGGCGGTGATTGAGGCGGTGATTGAGGCTACCCGCAAAATGGATCGGGATGAGGAGTTGGCGGTTTCGTTTATTCAGGTCGGCAATGATACAGGGGCGACGCAATTCCTGAAGGCGCTCGATGATCAGCTTCAGTCGGTGGGGGCCAAGTTTGATATTTGCGATACGCTGACGCTGGACGAGATGGGGGATCTGAGTTTGGCGGAGGTTTTGATGAGTGCGATCGAAGATTAGACGTTACACGGCGTAGGGGATTTCTCGTTAGGATAGGGGAGAGTGAGTACAGTCCTGCATGTTCCGATTGCGCTATGGATGACATTGATCAGCTCTTGGCCAACTTAGGATCGCCCTTGGGATCGCCTAAGTCTGCTCCCCGTCCAACGGTTCCCCCGGCTTCAGAAGGATCGAGGCCGGAAGGGGCGGCGGCGGTGAATTCGATCGAGGATTTGTTGAGTGGTTTGCACGAGACGACGAAGCGACAAGTGCGGAATCAGTTACGTCATTCGTCCCAAAATCCCTCGATCGATCGTCCCCTGGTTACGCCTGAGGCTCCATCGGTTTTTCCGGCCTCATCGTCTTCGGCTCCAGCATTGCCAGCGGAATTGTTGCAGCAAATTCAGACGCAGTATGAGGATCGCGATCGGCAATTACTAGAACAACAGCAAGCAGAACAAATCGCACAACAGCAGCAGGAACGCGATCGGCAACGTCGGCAGCAACAATTGCGAGAGCAACGACGGGCGGAACTTGCGAAGGGGGCACAGCAATGGTTGAAAACGCTGAAGCCGAATTCTGAGGAAGGGCGTTGGTTTGATGAGTTTGCCTGTAATTATGAGTCGCGGGTGGAGGCGGCGATCGATTATTTGGAGGCGCTTCAGGAAGTGAATAGTTGGCTGAAAACCCATCCGACGAGTTAGGGATTTGGGCATTTAGGGCTTTGAGTATCCGTTGAACCTGCATAATACGACGTGAGTTCGACAAGCCAAATTGTCCCTCACACATTTCCTGTGCTGGGACGGAGAATTCACTTTCGGGGGGTGTCGGGGGAGTAGAGTCCCCTGACATTGCAGGGGGGTGGGGAGAAGTTCCCCGATCTTCGCTGCGCAGCAGCCCCGACGATCGAACCGCACCACAAATTTATCGAACTCACGTTAATACGATGTCGGCCTCCATACTATATAGGTAAAAAATGATACTGGGATTGAGGTTTGTAAATACGGATTGACAGCGCCTCTTTTTATCCGTAAGGTTGTTTTTCATAGCGATCGCCATGGACATCCTTCTTTCAACGGGTCGGCATGAAGCATGGGGTCGCTGGGATCCAAAAATTTAGGGCACTACCCTTTGTTGCTGGTAACAACTCTGGGTAGCTATTCCCCCTCGCTGAGTCAGCAGCAAGGAGGCTTGTTGAGAATTTTAACATTCGATCGAGCCACTCTTGTTTGTGATGTCAAACGGGGTGGCTCTAAATTTTTGGGCTTCTTACCAACGCTCAACAGGAGAAGCTCAATTATGGCGAAAGGTTCTAGCGATCGGAGCGATCGCACAGTTCAACCTGAGAAACAACGCTTACAGATCCACTTAATCGGTCACAAGGAATTCGTGCAGGATACGATTAATCAATTCCATGCCCATCGGATTGCAGACAGGATTCACTGGAGTCAACCGATGAAGATTGTGCATTCGGACGGGCAATACATCAGCATCCTCAGTCGCGAGCGGCTGCGTTAACGGCTGAAGTTTAGGGTTCCCACGGGTTGTGTTAGTTATTTTGCAGTCTGTGGGTGTCTAACTCAAACGAGGTATTTGATTCCTAGAGGATCGATCTAAATCGGTCTAATTGAGATTTTTGGATATTAGGCGGCAAAGGAAGCTGAGGAGAGTGGAAGAAATAGTGAAACCTCTAGCATTTTGATTTAGCAAGGGGTAATATCCGGAAAGTTTAGTCATCCTAATGTCCCATTTTTTCAACTAGATAGAACTTTTCTATCCATTTGGGGTCTATCGGGGTATTAGGCAGAAAAAATCGATCTAATAATTATAGTTAGGCATCAGTTCACTCATTGCATCATAACTGCGGCGTGTTTTATACTTTTTAAATAAATTAATTTTATTTGAGGCAAAAGTATGTACCGTTTAAGTCCGGTGTTATTTTGGTTGATTGTTCTTGTCCTATTTCTACTAGCTTCTATTTTTTCAGCTGCACGTTTTGACATTGAAGCAATTGCCGTGAAGCAAAACGGTCATATTTTAATAGTAAAGAGCATATATTGGGGAGATCGAGTGGAAGAATGCACCGAGGATAAGCTGACACTTGTTTGTCAGCCTTACCACATCAACTTTCAGGAATAAGACAAGTATTCTAATTATGAAGATAGGAAAATTATGATCATCAGCTATCACTACTTAAGATATTTAGTCATTACTGTCTTGCTGCTATTCTCTACTATTGTTTTGACTGGATGTACTGATCTTACTGATCTTGAAGCAATAGCAACCACACCAGATGGGCGTATTTTGCTGTTGAAAGAAATAGAGCAAGAAGATGATTCACCTCGTGAGCAACATCTTTACTTTTGTAGTGATTTAAAGGGTAAGATCCCTCAATTAAGTTGTAGTTCAAATTTGAAGCTCTAACTATTATCTACCGTATACTGGCTATTATCTACCGTATACTGGTGTGACAATACATCGATTCTAGCTTAGAGCGACTGCATTGGTAGTTGACCTATCCCCATGCCTAACAAGACCCTGAGGGAGACGGTGCCAATAGCCAATGCTGAGCAACTTATCTTAATTGTCCTCTGTGGATTATTTGAGCAGCATGAATCTATCTAACGTCAGTTCAGGTTCAGCAGCAGGCTGTAAGGCCCAGTCAATCTGGAGAGCAGGTTTTTTGAGGCTGGTGGGAATAGGCGATCGACCCACAAATCACTTTAACCAAACAATTGACGGGGCTGCGATATGATTTCGCTGAGCCCCAAGCTGCGAGCTCGCTGACGGCAACCCAGCCCATGGCTCAGCAGTTGATTGCGCCACTGGGGTGCAAAGCTTTGGCAAAAGTCATCGACGGAGCAAACCCATTCTTCTAAACTCAACAGCAGTAAAGAAGGTTCAGTGTCTGGAATGACTGGAAGCCTGGAATCGCTATAATCAAATCGCTATAATCAAGCTGAACTCAGCTCAATGCGGCCCCATGTTGCGCGATCGCTACATCAATCTGCTCACCGACTTTGGCTTCAAGCGCCTGTTTGGGACTGAACCAAACAAAGACCTATTGATTGATTTTCTCAACACAATCTTGCCACCAGAGCATCATGTGCGCGACCTGACCTACCGTAACAACGAAAACATCGGTAACACAACCCTTGACCGCAAAGCGATCTTCGACATTTACTGCGAAAGCGACAGTGGCGAAAAGTTCATTGTTGAAATCCAAAAAGCCAAGCAGAATTACTTCAAAGACCGTAGTGTTTACTACGCCACCTTTCCGATTCAAGAACAGGCGACCCGTGGTGATTGGAACTACCAACTGACAGCGGTCTACACAGTCGGTATTTTAGACTTCATCTTTGACGACCACAAAGATGACCCGACGATCATGCATGTTGTCGAACTGAAAAACCAACAGGGAGAAGTATTTTACGACAAACTGAAATTTATCTATCTGGAGCTACCGAAATTCACAAAGCAGATCGAGCAACTCAACAATCATTTTGAGAAATGGCTCTTTTTGCTGAAGCATCTTTATGAGTTGGACACCCCCCCCGCAGCCTTACAAGAAGGGGTATTCCGGCGATTGTTTGAGGTGGCGGAGATTGCGCAGTTTTCGCCGATCGAGCGCGAGACCTACGAGAACAGTTTGAAATACTACCGCGACTTGAAGAATGTGGTGGATACGTCCAGAGAGGAAGGGCGCGAAGAAGGGCGCGAAGAAGGCCGTCGAGAAATCGTGGCTAATATGTTGCGAGCAAACGTCTCAGTCGAGTCCATCAGTCAGATGACCGGACTGTCGATCGCGACCATTCAGTCAATTCAAGCCGCATTAGATCAGCGCTAGCCACAGTCCACCGCTGATCACCCAATAGCGCCACCACCCGCTCTGAGTGACCGGCCTATTCGTCCACCGTTTTAGCAGACACATCTACTACATCCACTGCTTGCACATCGATCGTGCCTTCTGGCGTTAAGCGTGTTACCTTCCCCTGCACGGCCTGCAAGGGTTCTCCACAGTTGGGGCATTGGAATTGAGAGCCATTCAATCCAGAAATTTCATAGTCACAAACAGGACAACTCCCCTGCACTAGATTGCGCTTAATCCACCATTGCAGGCCAAAAATGCCCACGATCGGTAACAAAATCAGCAACCCGATCACCACAAGGGAAAACTGAATGAGCCAACCCAAGCCGAGGGAACCCAGCAGCCAAGCAAACAGGAGTAACCAGACCAACTGCCGCAGCCCATTGCCTAAGCCCAGCTGTGAAGTGGTAAACATCCCATTAAATGGACCATTTCTGCCTTGGCCGTTGGGGGGTGGAAATTGATTCATAGCTGGCTCCTTAACCAATGGAAGCAGGGGAGACGATGGTACAAAGTAGTACAGTGGGTACCAGATAGTACCAGCATCCGTGCTGCTTCTCCTAGGATAGGAGATCTCCTAGCAACCGGGCTACGGCGATCGCCCCTCTGAATGATTCGTTTGTCCGTACCTGCGGAGTTTGCTCCTGCCTGCTCTCGTCATTTGCTGCATGGTAAGTTCAATTCAGTTCAACCCAATCGCCTAGAAGGAACGATCGCACCACCATGGAAAAGCACGAAGCAATTACGATCGCGGAATATCAACTCACCGCCGAGTCGTTTAAAGTGGGGACCTGGGCGCACGATGTCAGCCAAAATCGTCAAGCCTTGGCCGCAGCAATGCCCCGCAATCCCGGTCGCATTCTAGATCTGGGCTGCGGCCCCGGTCGTGATCTGGTGGCATTTCAAGCCGAAGGCCATGATGTGGTCGGGCTGGATGCGACCCCGGCCTTTGTCGAGATGGCGCGGCAGGTCGCAAACTGTGAAGTCTGGCAGCAGACGTTTTTGGACTTGCAGCTACCCGAAAATTACTTCGATGGCATCTTTGCCAATGCTTCGTTGATCCATGTTCCCCGATCGGAGATGGTGCGGGTGCTGCGGGATTTGGGGCGATCGTTGGTGGCCCAAGGGGCGATTGTGATGTCGATGGTGCGGGGAGAGGGGGAAGGCTTTTCCCATCGACCTACGGGGGCTCGCTATGTCGTGGGTTGGGAGTATGACACCCTGGCTCCCTGTGTTGAAGCCGCAGGATTTCAGATCGTGCGGCACTACTACCGTCCTCCTAACGCCCCACCGGAAGCCCAGAACTGGCTGGCGATCGTTGCTCAAAAAATTGTGGCTCAGAAAGCAGGTTAGACGATGGGGGAGTGAGATTCGGGCGAGCAAAAGGCACTTATTCTGGCCAACCAGCTATTCTGGCCAACCAGCTATTCTGGCCAACCAGTAAAGGGTTTTACCCATTGTTGACGCAAAGCCCAGTCCAGTAACACCGCCGCGATCGCGAACATGCCAAAACTTTCGATCGCCAAAATTGCGCCAGCCAGCCATTCTCCCCGCAGGGCATGGTTGATATCGACCTGTGCCAAGCCCCGCACTAACCCAAAGGCTCCGATCGCCCCCGATCGTAGATGGGAATCCTGGCTAACACTCACCAAGTGGCGATAGGTAATGCCAAACAGAAACCCAGAAAAGCCCGCGATCGCCAAGCCCACGAGCCACGCTTCCGGCGATCGTAATAACGGATTGCTGGCTGGGGATAGGGCTGTTAAACCTGTCAAGGATCCGATCAAGGATCCGAGGAAATGTAGCCCGTAGGATTGATTCAGCCAAGTGGCTAGGGTGTAAATCACAGCGGTTCCGATCGCGCTAATCACCGCCGCTTTAATGGACTCTAGGCGCTCCTGCCACAGGCGTTCTGGTAAACGTTCCTGGGGTAAACGTTCTTGGAGTAAACGCTCCTGGCCTAGACGTTCCTGTGACTGCGGGTTCTCTGTTTGTGTTGGCTGGAATTCTGGCGTCTGCAATGCCTGCATCTGCTTTGATTCTTGCACCATCCTCTATCCCCTGTTCCCTGTAGCCTGTATCATAGGTACTGGTATTGTCTCCTATTGTGGCTAGTAATCGCGCTATGGATATTATTTCCTTCGGTTGGGCTGGTTTATTGACCGTTTTTACCTTCTCGATCGCTCTTGTGGTCTGGGGTCGTAACGGGTTCTAATTGCCAGTGTGATACCGGTTTATCCCTTCGATCCTTCAGATCGAACCCTTTGTAGGAGACGTGCCCATGGTGCGTCTCTCGCTATTTGCATCGATTTTATTGTGTCTGTTTGAATTCACCTATTGCGAAAAAATTTGACCTGCCCATGAGTACGACATTGTTTACCACCTTAGAAGTGGCTGCTGCGCTGTTGCTGGCGGTAATTACGGGGGGTGTAATCTATTTAACCGCTGCGGACTGGCGCGATCGCCGTCGCCGGGAAAATGAAGTCAAACGCTAAGCTGGACAACCCAGACAGTCATTCCAATTTTGAATACCCGTTCACCAAAAACCCCTGAACCTATGGATTCAGGGGTTTTGTGTAGCAATACAAGTCGCAGGATTCAGTCAATGGCCTGCAAGCTCATACCTAATTGCAGCAAGCTCATGCCTACTTAGCAGTAAAGCTCAGCCCAGCTGCGAGTTCCTCGCCGTAGGCTTCTTCACCATGTTCGTTGATATCGAGACCTTGGTATTCGGTTTCTTCGCTGGTGCGCAACCCGATCGTGGCATCCAGAACCTTCAGAATAATGAAGGTGCCGATCCCCGCGATCGCGTAGGTAACGGCGATCGCCACTAATTCAACGCCCAGTTCCCCAAAGTTGCCTTTCAGGACACCGTCTTTACCCGCCGAGTTAACCGCTAAATCGGCAAAGACAGCCGTCAAAATGGCCCCAACGGTTCCACCGACGCCATGCACCGGGAAGGTATCCAAGGAATCATCAAATTGCAATTTCGCCTTGAGGCTGACGGCAAAGAAGCAGCAAGTGGCGGTAATCGCGCCGATGAGCAAGGCAGATAGCGGAGACACAAAACCCGCTGCGGGCGTAATGCCCACCAAACCAGCGACAATCCCCGTGGCAATCCCCACAGCCGTCGGCTTACCGCGTAGCACCCATTCCAAAATGACCCACATCAAACCCGCAGCGGTGGCTGAGATGGTGGTGGTGGTGACCGCTGCTGCTGCCAATCCGCCAGAAGCCAGTGCGCTGCCTCCGTTGAATCCGAACCAACCAAAGAACAGTAAACCGGCACCTAACAGAATGAAGGGCACATTGTGGGGCGCAGCGGGTTGATTAGGATAGGTTTTGCGAGGGCCAATGACCCAAGCAGCCACTAACGCTGAAAATCCAGAGCTGATGTGGACGACGGTTCCGCCCGCAAAGTCGAGGGCACCCAGCCCCCCGTACAGTCCTAGGAAGCCACCCTTGGCCCAAACCATATGGGCAAAAATGGGATACAGAATCCCAGCCCAGAGAATCATGAACCAGAAATAAGCTTTGAAGCTGATCCGTTCAACGATCGCGCCTGAAATCAGAGCAGGGGTGATGATCGCGAAGGTCATCTGGTACAGCATGTAAAGCTGGTGAGGCACTGTGGCTGCGTAGGAAACGACTTCTTCCGGTGCAGATCCCTTGAGGTAGTCCGTCGTTTCCAGACCGACCCCATTCAAGAAGAGCCATTGGAGTCCGCCGATGAAGGGATTCCCAGGGGCAAAGGAGAGGCTATACCCCCATAGCACCCAGGTCACCCCCACAATGCCCATCATGATGAAGCTCATCATCATCGTATTTAGCACGTGCTTGGAACGGACAAACCCACCGTAGAAAAACGCCAACCCCGGTGTCATTAATAGAACTAATGCTGTGGAAATCAGCAACCATGCGGTATCTGCATTGGAGAGTGCTGTGTCTGCAACCTTTTGAGCGGCCTCAACGGGGGTAGGATCCGCCCACGCATTTCCGGTTAATGGGAATACCAGTAACCCTAAAGTGACTAATCCAATTCGTAAAAATTGATTCAACACAAGTTTTAGACCTTACAACCACTTAATGGAGTAGAACAGTGCTGGAATAGAAGCGTGCAGAGAACTAATTCTGCAAGGAATGAAAGAGAGGGAAAGATCCATACCGGCTCTGCACTAAAGAAGCTGCACTCAGAATTTAGACGTTGTGACATGGGATCTACAGGTATAGATCAGATTCACACCCTCGTATTGAATTGCATCAATTCATCAGCCGTAATTCTGTAGTCCAAGATACTTTTTAGTAAATTATACGATCGGAGTAAACTCGTGATCGGGCTATTCTCAGTAGAAATAACGACTCAAAGGCTGACTTCTCAAGGATTAGACCTATTTCCCTGTGAATCCTGTCATTTTGTAAATGTTTTCCGACAACGGCTATAAATTTGCAACGGAGTGTAATTTATAGCCTCCAACCGTTTTTTTGCTATGGCAAATGCCAATAGCCACTGAAGCGGAGGTGGGTGGCTATTGGCTGACTGGAATGAAGTGGGTTTGAATTGAACGCGGGATTAAGCAGCGCAGGATTAAGCCATGCGGGATTAAGCAGCGCAGGATTAAGCCATGCGGGATTAAGCAGCGCGGGATTAAGCTAAACCATGTCAAATAAAACCGTCGTCATATAGCGATCGGCCCAAGCGGTGCCAAAGGCTTTTTCCAGAACGCGGCGAGTCTTGTCATTTTGCTGTTGCTGGTTGCAGTAGTAGCGCTGCCCTGCTAAGAACTCTGCTTCCCGTTCTGGGGTGGGCTGGGTCGCAACTGCCTGTTGGCAATGGATGATCAGGTATTGGCAAACCCGATCGAGAAAGCGTTGTTCTTCTTCCGCGCTGTGGGGCTGGATAAATAAACAAAATGGCGAAAAAATATCACCCCAAGCAGGAAACTTACGCTGTTGGGCAAAGGTCATTTCTGGGAGTGCGCTAAGGTCGTCACAGTAATTTTCTGGAAGCCGACGATCGTCACTGGTGGGCGAGAGATCGGCGATCGCCATGCTAATTTGTCCCCGGCCTGAGACCAAATCGGCCCCAAACATGGGAATTGCATAGCTAGAATTGGGAAACATAACACAATGCAGAATGTCAAGATTGTTTCCCACCTTGGCCAGTTCCAAATGCAATTTGCGAAACTGGGGAGTCTGGTAGCATTTATTCTCAATGATCAGCTTTTCCCCTTCCATGCGCCCTTCCACATAACCCAAATCCTCCGGTAGGCTGTAGGGTTGCAGATCCAAGTGCTTGTGCCAGATGGCATCGATTTGATCGGCCAATTGACGAATGGTCGGATGTTGCTGAAATCGAATGGAAGTGTCAGGGAAGTTTACAGTCATGTCACTTGAGAAATGCACAGTGGGATAGTTAGGAACCGCGATCGCTAGGCAAGGGATGGAGACGACCCCATATCCTTGCATTTCAAAGCTCTTCTTAGAATACCGCTCGCAGGGGTGACATTCTGACGGTATGAACAACTGTAAAGCTTGACCTGATCAATCCACCAAATCAATCCACCGAATCAATCAACTGACTTCAATCAACCTATGGCTGGGCAAATTCTAGGCGATCGCTATCAAGTGGAACGGCAACTCAATAAGCAGGCGGGGCGTTGGACGCTCTTAGGTCGAGATTTAACCAGCCAGCAATGGGTGGTGCTCAAACTGCTGTTTGTCGATGACCAACTGATTCCCAGTGATCTCAAGCAGTTTGACCGGGAGATGCACGCCCTCCAAGCCCTGAGTCATCCCTGTATTCCCCAGTACCTGGGATATTTTGAGCATGAGCTGCCGATGGGCAAGGCGATCGTCTTGGTGCAGGACTACGTACCGGGCAATTCCCTCCAGGACTTGCTCCAGATGGGGCGAACGTTTACCGAACCCGAAGCCAAGCAATTAGCAACGGTCTTGCTCAAAGTTCTGGCCTATCTCCATCGACAAACCCCGCCTATGATCCACCGTGATCTGAAACCGGGCAATATTGTGCTGGCCGATCGACGCCCCCATCTGGTGGATTTTGGCTCGGTCAAGATGATGATTGGAGCCGAACGTTCCGCTTTCTCGATCGTGGGGACTGATGGCTATATGCCGCCGGAGCAGTTTAGTGGGCGGGCTGTAATGGCGTCGGATTTATATGGCTTGGGATCCACGATCGTGCATTTGGTGACGGGCCAACTCCCCAGTACCCTGCCGCGCAAGCAGGGCCAACTGCAACTTCAGGAGGTGATTGATCTCAGTCCGGCCTTTACCGACTGGTTGCAATGGATGACGGAAATGAGCCTCGATCGCCGCTTGCAAACTGCGGAAGAAGCCTTACTGGTGTTGAATACAGGACAGGTGCGAGGCATGCTGTAATCCTGCTGTAGGCCGGTCAAGCCTATCCTGCCCGCTGGGTGAATTGAGATCCAGCATGGGAAATCCGGCATTGAGATCCCAGGGTTCCGCTCTATAGTGAAAAGGGATGGACTGTGAAGCAGCGCGGGTAACGGATGGATTGCCCGATCGCCGCACAGGTAGACAAGAAGCGGAGGGAGTTATGTTTAATTTAGGCTGGACAGAAGTTGCCATCATTCTATTGGTGGCTGTGGTCATCTTTGGCCCCAAAAAAATTCCAGAACTGGGCAACACGTTTGGCAAAACCCTGCGGGGATTTAAAGAAGGGATGACCCAGGCGAATGATCCGCAGTCGTCGGATCGGGAGACTGGAGATTAATTCCACAGGAAAGGCTTTTTGCAGGCCCACGGTATTGCCTCCCGTTCTACGTTTCATGGGAGGATGATGCGGTTCGCGATCGATCTCTCCCATGCGCTTTGACATTCTGACTCTATTTCCTGATTTTTTTGCGTCGCCGCTCCAGTCGGGGTTGTTGGGGAAAGCGCTGGAGAAAGGAATTGCAGCGGTTCATCTGACCAATCCCCGCGACTTCACCACGGACAAGCACCACAAAGTGGATGATGAACCCTACGGCGGCGGCGTTGGCATGGTGATCAAGCCGGAACCTGTGTTTGCTGCGATCGAATCCTTACCCAGCTTGCCCAAGCGGGAACTGATTTACGTCACACCCCAGGGACAACCCATGACCCAAGGGCTCTTTAAGGAACTCGTCACCTATGACCAGGTGATTGTGCTCTGTGGGCATTACGAAGGGGTGGATGAACGGGTGATGAGCATTGTGACGCGGGAAGTGTCCCTGGGGGATTTTGTCTTGACCTGTGGGGAAATTCCGGCCCTGGCCTTATTAAATGGCACGATTCGCTTACTACCCGGCACGATCGGCAAAGCAGATTCCCTCAAGTTTGAAAGTTTTGAAGGGGAGGGCTTGCTGGACTATCCCCACTACACCCGTCCCTCGGAGTTTCGCGGCATGGCTGTCCCCGAAGTCCTGCGATCGGGCAACCATAAGGAAATTGAAAAATGGCGACGCCAGCAGCAGATCGATCGCACCCGCGATCGACGACCAGATCTCTACGCCCAATGGCTACAAAATCAGAGCGACTAGGCCCAGCGTGACCCACCCACCCTATTACGCTCCTACCTTCCTACGCCCTTAACCCGCCCACTCCCTTATCCACCCACCCAATAAAAGCCATCCCCCTGAAAAAAATCGTGCACTTTAAATAGACCCATGTATCTTGGTAGCTGTATGAGCAGATGTACTGGGAGATTGGTGCACCATGAGTAAAACCATGACGCGGTTGGCCGGAATCAGTGGCCTCATTCTTCTAGTGGGCTGCAATGGGCAACCCCAGTCTCAAACCAACCCCAAAAATTCCCAGGGAGATTTAACCGCCGTTGCGCCCCAGAGTTTTCCTGCGCCGATCGTCACGGGTAAAAACAATCAGCCCAAGTTACCCGAAGCCCCGGTTCTGGCGACGGTGCCCGTTCCGGGATTAATGAAAAGTACGAAGGCGGAAACCCGAGTCACTCAGGCTGCAATGGCGAACAAGCGGGATCCCTTTGCGACCCTATTACCTAGCCAAACGGTGATTAATCTGCCGCCCGGTAGTTTGCGATCGATCCCCTCAAAGGCGGGACAGCCATCCAAAACGACCCCTGCGGCCAAATCGGGCACCGTCGCTAGAAAATCCAACTCCCGCCTGCCGCAGATTGCCTTAAAGCCTTTGCCAACGCCTCGGGCCATGCAGCCGATCCCCTCAGCGGCGCTGCCGCCTCTGGCGGTTAACCCATTATCGGCTCCTCTGTCGGCTCCCATGTCCGCTCCGGTGGCCCCGCCTTCGTTGACGGAGTTGGCGGAAAACGTCGAAATTACGGGAGTGGTGCAGGTGGGCGATCGCATCATGGCGATCGCGAAGGCTCCCAACGAAGTCACGTCGCGCTATGTGCAGCAGGGGGATTACCTGTCCGGTGGGCAGGTGTTGCTGAAGGAAATCCGGATGCAGGGGCAAGGCGAACCGATCGTCATCCTGCAACAAAATGGCAGGCAGGTAATTAAGTCGATCGGGAGCACTGCGGGGCGGATGGCGGCCTTTCGACCGTTCTAGGGTTGGGCGGTTTTGGGTGCATCGCGATCAGGGACTTGAAAGAGTTGTTTGCAATGGGGAATGAGCGGAACCGTAGGCAATTAGCGGAACCGTAGGATTAGAAGTGATCTTTGCGGCGGCGCAGTTCTGCAAAGGTTGCGATCGGTTCGGTCTGCCCCATGGCTTGCTGAATTACGGGATTGTCCCAACGGAGGAACGGATTCGTCCGCTTTTCTAAACCCAGTTCAGTGGGGATGGTGGGCTGCTGCCGATCGCACAGGGTTTGTACCTGCTGGAAGCGAGTTTGGAGGTCGGCGTTCTGGGGATCTACCGTGAGCGCGAATTTCAGGTTGCTGAGGGTGTACTCGTGGGCGCACCAAATGCGGGTTGTTTCCGGTAACTGTTTCAACTGGGTCAAAGATTGCACCATTTGGGCGGGGGTGCCTTCAAATAAGCGTCCACAGCCTGCGGAAAAAAGGGTGTCTCCACAAAACAGTTCGCCCCAGGTATCGCCCCAGGTATCGCCCCAGGTGTCGCCCCAGGTGTCGTTCCAGGTGTTGTTCCAGGTGTCGTCTCCTGTATCGCCCCCGGTGTCGCCGCCCTTGGCCGGTGGGAAGTAATAGGCGATGTGACCCCGCGTGTGGCCGGGAATAAACAACACTTCGGCGGGACGATCGAGGAGGGTGAGGTGTTCGCCCCCCTGCAAAAATTGTGTTTGCCCAGGGATGCGTCCGCGATCGGTTTCGCTGGCGTAGACTTCTGCGTTGGGATAGGCGTGTAATAGGGCTGGGTTGCCGCCGACGTGATCTCGGTGGTGGTGGGTGTTGAGAATGGCAATCAGATCGGCTTTGAGGCTGGCAAGGGCCTTTAAGACTGGAGCAGCCTCTGTGGGGTCAACCACCACAGCCGAGTTGGTTGTCACGCTGTACAGTAAAAAAATGTAATTGGTTGAACTAGTTGGAAGACGGTGTATCTGCATGACTCCAGAAATGTTAATCAGAAAACTTGATGGGTGGATGATGGCAACGGAGAGGACGATCGCGGTTCGATCACGATCGTTGCATTGAGATCACGAATTTAGAAAAAATTCATTCTTTTCAACCATTATTTACCTTTTAAACAAAAAATTTCAGTGTTTATTCGGATACTACGAATCCTTGTAGTTTATGCGAGAAAAAAATCAGTAACAATGCGGATGATTTTGTTTGCGATCGGGTCATACTCACATAGTAAGTGTTCCTAATTCGCTACTCCCCAAGATAGAGATCCTTCTAGGGGCAGAAATCTGTGGATTGCCTCTTGAAAGGGCTTGAGTCCTGAAAATTGTCAGTTTTAGCTTCTACCCATTCCCATTGTTTCTCGGAATCTACCCGACTTGAATTTTTGAACGCTATGGTACGGATCCCAAAACGAATAAATGGCTCGCTTCAAGTGTTGATTGAAGAGGTTTATCGATCGGGCCGTATGAGTCGTCAGGTTTATCTTTTGATGACGGCGACGCTCTTGTCTGGACAAAAGGTCAGCCCGGAAGAACGACAACAGATTATTCGCGTGCTAGATAGTCTTAAATTGGGCAGACTGAGCATGATCAATTAGCACGATCGCACTGGACGATCGCGGAATGTCTGCTATGCCCAAGGTTTCTCTCATCGTCAGTGATTTGTCTGGAGGGGGCGCTGTCCGCGCGTTTCTGTTGGGACAGGTGTTGCGGCAATTGGACTGTAACGTTGAGGTGGTGGGTTTGCAGTTTGGGCCGGATTTGTATGCGGTGCCGCCGGAGGGGGTTCCGGTGGTTGCGATTCCTGGCCAAGCCCATCCCCACTGGTGGAAGGCGGTACGATCGCTGTTGCCCCGGTTGGATGGTGATATTTTGTATGCGGTGAAGCCGAAGCCGAGTAGTTTTGGGATTGGGCTGGTGCGGCGCTGGCAGACGGGGAAACCGCTGTGGCTCGATATGGATGACTGGGAGTTGAGCTGGTGTGGTGGGGATGATTGGCGCTACAGGCCCTCGCCTAAGCAGTTATACCGGGATCTGTTTAAACGCCATGGGCAGTTGCGTGAACCGGATCATCCGCTTTATGTGAAATGGTTGGAGCGGTGGGTGCCGAAGGCGGATGCGCTGACGGTGGATACTAGTTTTTTGCAGCAGCGGTTTGGCGGGCTGTATGTGCCCAATGGTAAGGATACGGATTTGTTTGATCCGGCTCCCTACGACCCGGATGGGGTGCGATCGCGCTATGGGTTGGCGGGGTATCGGGTGCTGATGTTTCCGGGTGCGCCGCGACCGCATAAGGGGGTGGAGGATGTGCTGGAGGCGTTGGAGATTTTGAATCAAGCTGATCTGCGGGTGGTGATTATTGGGGGGAGTCCCTATGATGACTATGACGATCGCTTGAAGCAACGCTGGGGGAAATGGATTGTGCAATTGCCCCGATCGCCGGTGGAGAAGATGCCGGAGTTGGTGGCGGCGGCCCATGTGGTGGTGGTGCCGCAACGGGATACGCTGACGGCTCAGGCGCAGTTTCCGCTGAAGTTGAGTGATGGGATGGCGATGGGGAAACCGATTCTTTCGACGCGGGTGGGGGATATTCCTGAGATTTTGCAGGATACGGGGTATTTGGTGGAACCGGGGCAGCCTCAGCAGATTGCGGAGATGATTCAATACATTTTTAGTCACTGGGATGAGGCGCAGGACAAGGGATATCGGGCGAGACAACGCTGTGTGAAGCATTACGGGATGGTATCGATGGGAGAAACGCTGGGACGAATGCTACGGGGTGTTCAGAAGGGCTAAGCGATCGAGAGTTTCCTGCAATCACGATCGAACTTAATTGTGATTGCTTTTACTAATGCATAGAAACCTCTAAACCCAACGTAAAATCGATTAATAAAGATATCTCTTACAAATTCCCTGTGCTTGGACGCAGAATTCACTGGTTGTCGGGGCACTTTTCTCAAATCTTTGCTGCGGAGCAGCCCCGACGATCGGGCCGCACCACGAATTCATCGAACTCAAGTTAATAGGGGTGATAGGGAATGAAGACGATCTCGCCTTCTACCTGTTGCCTTCTACCTGTTGCCAAATGCCATGTTACTAAACATCACAACCTTGCAAACAATCGCAAAACAGTTGACAGCGCCCCACTTTACCCCTAGGCTGGTTTTTCATAGCTGAGTGCAACCGTGTTCGCAAAGTCCCGATTGGATCAGCTAAGACCCCAAAAATTAAAGCGCTACCCAGCGTTGCTGTAACAACAAAGGGTAGCTAAACCCCAAGCTGAGTATGGCAGCTAGGCGGTCTGACACGGATTGTAACATTCGATCGGGCCACCCTACTTGTCCTGCGCAAAAGGGTGGCTTTAATTTTTGGGATTTCTTCCCCCCTCTACATTTAGGAGAAATCCCATGTTTGTTAGTTTTGACAATCTCGATCGCGCGATCGAGGACGATCGTAAACCGTTGAAATTTTATTTACTCGGCACTCGCGAAGACGTGCAATCCACCATTAATCAATTGCAGGTGTTGCGATTTTCTGAACGGATTCGTTGGAGTCCCCCCGTTCCCGTTCCTAGCTCCGATTGGCAATACGTCAGCGTGATGGAGCGCGATCGAGCGTAGTGTAAACACCTAAAAACCGGGATTTTCTGAAAATCCCGGTTTTTGGAGATAGCGCGGTCGATGCCGGAGTTTTGGTTGGGTTACCGCTGTCTGGGGAGGTTGCAAAAAAAAAACGGTTTTTGGAAAGCGATATCTACGATCGACTAAGCCTGTTTGAGATACCGCTTAAAAAAGCCAAACGTCATATCCCACGCTTCCTGGGCCGCAGCAGGCGCATAGGTTTCCCGCTGATCATTGGCAAACCCGTGCTGCGTGTTGGGAAACACACTCAAGGTATAACGCTTGCGGGCATTGGTTAACGCCGTGGTAATGCGGGCATGTTCCTCCGCATTAATGTACTGATCCTCCGCGCTATAAATCAGCAATAACGGAGACTTCATGTCTGGAATGCGATCGAGCAACGACGCCCGTCCCAATGGGTCAGGATTCGAGGCAATACCACCGCCGTAAAAAGCCACCGAAGCCTTGATGCGATCGGGGTAGGCCGCATTGGCAAGAAACGCAAACCGTCCCCCCATGCAAAAGCCCACCGTTCCGATCGCCGTTGCCTTCACCTCAGGCCGTTTCCCCAGAAAATCTAACGACTGCCCCAGTTCCTTGGTAAACTGCTCATCCTTCATCGTTTTGAGCTTACCGATCGCCCCCGGTAAATCCTTATAGTCAAACACATCCCCGTAATAAATATCCGGTGCCAGGGCCGCATAGCCATACTTGGCACACATATCGCAAATCCCCTTGATTTGGCTATTCAATCCAAAGGCTTCCATGATCACAATCACGGCAGGAAAGGGTTTCTTCGCTTTTGGATCCGTAGGGGTGACGTAATAACCCTGGAGCTTACCCGCGATCGGCACCATTTTGCCCTGGGGAGAACCCGCCATCCCTGAATGCTGATGGGTCTGCATTTTGGCTTGGACGTTCTGCCCAGAGGTCGCCGCTGAAGTGGCTACCGTCGCCGCGATCGCAGAAGTTCCCAATAAAAGATTCCGACGCTTCATTAAACCCAAATCTCCCAAAATCCAAATCTCGCTTCCCTTCCTACTATAGGCAATCTCCCCCACGGTTGGGATTGGCACTGTTTAACCCAGCGCATTAATTCCGCGCATTAATCCAGCGCAAAGCACAAAAAATAAGCGCTCAGACTGACCTGAACGCTTACCCAAATTTCTAATACCAAGATTTCTGCCAACAGCCTTGATTTTTGCAAACAGCCTTTTCAGAGAAATTGCTTGAATTCCCTAAAAATAGATTGCTTAACGATTGCGATAGGGAACCGTTTTTTCGATATCGATGTTTTGAACCGAAGTTGTGCTGGGGCGGCCTGCTGTGGCGTTGAGGCTTCTGGCCATTCTGAGGAACAGGCTGGGGTCGCCCGTCTTGGGTTGGTCTTGGTAGGAACGGAAAGTACGAACCGATTCTTGCCAAATGCCTTGGGGGAAGCCCAGCTTGTCTCGGTAGTAGGCATCGTAACGGGGCGAGGTGATGTTGAAGGGGATTTCACCCACAGCACGGCTGGGCAGAGTCCGACGGCGATGGTAGGGAACGGTATTTTCCCCAAAGCTTTCGATGTACTCATCACTATTGAGGAGTTCATCCACAAAACCCTTCACGCCTTTGGTCATCACGATCGCAGACCAAGCGATTTTCTCAGCTTCGCTGTAGGGCCGACGACCCAACACTTTTTGAATGCAGTGCTCAACAAAACGATAGTTGCTGTTCTTGTTATAGAAACTATCAATGAAGGTGTTTGATAGGAGCAAGCCTCGGATGAAGTCGCGCACGGTAATCTGCCGATTCCGCAGTTGGGATTCTAGGACAATTTCCCGATCCCACCGGAAGGCATGGAAAAAAATCTGCCGGTAAGCTGCATTAATCAGATCCCCCATATCCGTATGAGAAAACTGATCATCGGTTGAATAAATGATAGCTTCATCATCCCGAGCGCCCAGCGCATCGACACGCTGGTTTGGACAGGAAGGAGAATAAGCTAACAGAGGAATAGCCACGTTTACAAAATCTCCCAGTCTTACACAACTTTCAAGTTGTCCCGATTATATAAGTGAGAGGGAATCCGAATCTTCAGGGATTGAATAAAACGTTACAGATTGCATCCCCCCTTGTAGCACGTTTCCCAGCAACATCCAGCAATCCCTAGCAATCCCTAGCAATCCCTAGCAATCCCTAGTTCAATACCCGAGTAGCCTCAATACCCAAGTAGCCGATGAAGAGCGAGCAACGGTCAGCCGATCGCCTTTCGCTGAAAACAGATTGAGCAAGATTAAGAAAATTAACAATAATTCAAGAAATCACCAATCTTCTTAGAGTTTTTTAATAAAGCGTTACATATCCGACCACTCAATAATTTGTAACAAAAATGCCTCTCGCTGCATTGTATAAACAAATTCATATGGACTGAGTCTCTCAGTTTCGCAACAAAGCTTTACTTAAAACTCAACATTTTCTGTAGGAGACTGATTCAAATGTTAGACGCCTTTACTAAGGTTGTGACCCAAGCTGATGCTCAAGGGCAGTTGGTTAGCAATGCTCAGATTGATGCTTTGCTGGCAGTGGTGAAAGATGGTGCGAAGCGGACTGACGTTGTAAACCGGATTACCGGCAACTCTTCTACGATCGTGACCAATGCGGCTCGCGCACTGTTTGAAGAACAGCCCCAACTAATTGCTCCTGGCGGAAATGCTTACACCAACCGTCGGGTGTCTGCTTGTCTGCGCGATATGGAAATCATCCTGCGCTATGTGACCTACGCTGTTTACTTAGGAGATGCCAGCGTTCTGGACGATCGCTGCTTGAATGGTCTTCGGGAAACCTACGTGGCTTTGGGCGTACCTAGCAACTCCATGGCAAATAGCATTCTCAAGATGAAGGATGCTGCTATTGCCATTGCGAACGATCGTAACAACATCCAGCCTGGTGATTGCAGCTCTTTGATCGCTGAATTGTCAGGTTACTTCGATCGGGCAGCCGCAGCGGTTAGCTAGTTGGGAGCGGGGTATTTGCACCTCGTTTTTAGCCCAGAACGTCTGAGTTTTAATTCGTTCCGAATTTGGCTTTTCTAGCTGATTTTTCTCATATTGCTATCTAAAGCAATATTGCTAGGTAAAGCTTGGTTCCGTTAGACATTTTTCTAAGATCACGTAGGGAGATATCATTCCAATGAAAACGCAATTAACTGAAGCGGTTGCTGCTGCTGATTCCCAAGGTCGTTTCCTCGGCAACACAGAACTACAGGTTGCCTTCGGTCGTCTGCGCTTGGCCACGGCTGACCTAGAAGCTGCAAAGGCGATCGGCTCCAAGGCTGGTCAATTGGCAGAAGGCGCAGCCAATGCCGTTTACCAAAAATTCCCCTACACCACCACCATGGCAGGGAGCAACTACGCCTCCGATGCACGGGGTAAGGCTAAGTGCCTGCGCGACATCGGCTACTATGTGCGGATCATCCAATACTGCTTGATCGCCGGTGGCACTGGCCCCGCTGATGACTTCCTGTTGGCCGGGATTGCTGAAATGCACAGCCGCTTTGAATTGGTGCCCAGCTGGTACGTCGAAGCCCTCAAGTACATCAAAGCTAACCATGGTTTGAGCGGTGATCCTGCTCTGGAAGCGAACTCCTACATCGACTACATCATCAACGCACTGAGCTAATTGTGCACCTTGCCCGGAAAGGTAAGCAGATCTTCTTGCAAGTAGATAGATTTGTGGATCGTTCCGGGCAGCTTTTTTAGCCATCAAGTTAAAAATCTGTAAAACATCGTTCACTGATTTGGTTTGCTGATTATTTAGTTGATTGGGAGAAGTAACTATGGCTGGCTTACAAGAGGCGAGTCGGTTGGGGATCAAGCCCTTTGAAGAAGCGGCACCCACTGAATTGCGTGCAAATTCCACGCCCGATCAGATTCAAGGCGTGATTGCTGCGGCCTATCGGCAGGTGTTGGGCAATGAGTATTTGATGAAGAGCGAGCGGTTGACAGGGCCAGAATCTCTGTTCACCCGTGGCGTGATTAATGTGCGGGATTTTGTGCGGGCGATCGCGCAGTCAGAACTTTATCGGAAAAAGTTTTTATATCCCAATTTCCATGTCCGCTTCATTGAACTGAACTTCAAACATTTCCTGGGGCGGGCTCCCTACGATCAATCGGAAATTTCCTACCACTTGGATCTATTCATTTCCGAAGGATACGAAGCGGAGATTAACTCTTACTTAGATTCTGAAGAATATCAAGCCAGCTTTGGCGATAACATCGTTCCTTACCACCGCGATTTCCAAGTCGATCATCCGGGACAACGGGCGGTTGGTTTTGGTCGTTTGTTGCAGCTCTATCGCGGTTATGCCAACAGCGATCGGGCACAAGGCCAAACCCAACCCCGCTTAACCTGGGAAGTTGCCCGCAACCTAGCAACCCCCGTCACCGCTCCCGCCACCGCTGCCCTATCTGGGCCCGTGGGTGGACGTCGGGGCGATGTCTATCGGGTGCGCGTGGTGCGTGGGGCTTCGGCCAATGCTCCGGTGGTTCGGCGCTGCACCACAGAGTTTCTGGTGTCCTATGACCAACTGACCCCGAAATTGCAGCAGTTGAATCGCACGGGCAATAAGGTCGTTAGCGTCACTGCGGTTTAGAACTGTAGTTGAGAGAACTGCGGTTTAATCCGTCAGCAATAAATCCCCTGGCGATTCGCTATGGGGATTGTCGATTCATAACCAGTTATTGAAGGAGGATTTGAGGTGGCTATTACAACCGCAGCAGGTCGCCTAGGAACGTCGGCGTTTAGTAATGCCGCTCCGGTGGAACTGCGCCCCAATGCAACTCAGGCTAATATTGAAGCTGTTATTCTTGCCGTGTATCAACAGGTGTTGGGGAATCCTCACCTCCTGACCTCAGAACGGTTGGTTCTGCCCGAATCACTGTTGCGGGATGGCAAAATTACGGTGCAGGAGTTTGTTCGCCAAGTTGCCAAGTCGGGTTTGTATAAGGAAAAGTTTTTCCACAATAATTTCCAAAGCCGGACGATCGAGCTGAACTTCAAACACCTGTTGGGGCGGGCTCCCTACGATCAATCGGAAATCACGGAGCACTTGGATTGCTACCAATCTAAAGGATTTGATGCGGATATTGACTCCTACATTGACTCTCCAGAGTACCAAGCAAACTTTGGGGAAAACATTGTGCCCTACTATCGGGATCTGGTAACGACGGGCGTTGGCCAGCGGGCTGTGGGTTTACCCCGCCTGTTGCAACTGTACCGGGGCTATGCCAGCAGCGATCGGGCACAATTGACCGGTGGCGCACCCCGCTTGGTGAAGGAACTGGCTCGGAATACGGCATCTACCGTGGTGGCTCCGTCCGGTGGGGCTGGTGGATTTGCCTACTTACCAGCAGCTAAGGGCGATGCTTCCTTCAGTGCCTTTGGCGGTTCCAAGGCATTTGGTTCCGGACGGCTGTTCCGGGTGGAAGTTGCCGCCATCAGTGGCCCTGGCTATCCCAAGGTTCGTCGAGTCAACAAAGCTGTCATCATTCCTTATGAGGAGCTGACGCCCCACATGCAGCGCGTGCAGCGGCAAGGTGGAAAGATTGCTAGCATTACGCCGCTATAGTCGCCATTAGGATCTAACTGGATTCGTTACTTGATTCGTCAAGAAAGCCAATCCGCGTGGGAATGGAAGGCCAATACACTAGGGTAAGCCTATGGAGTTTTAAACCTGTAGATTTACGCTAGTGTTTTCTTATGGATACACTGCCCCGTGATTTCCCTTGCGATTTCCTCTGCGATTTCCCTGCGATTTCCCTTGCGATTCCCTGAGATCGGTCTATTGACGAGTTCCGGGAGTAGGGAGTGGCGATCAACAAGCGATCAACAAGCGATCAGCAGTGTTAGCGCCAGTGATTAGCGCCAGTGATTAGTACCAGTGATTAGCGCTGGTGGTTAATCTTCAAGGAATCTTTTCTCATCAAAGACTCAGTGTACACTTAGGCAAAACTCACCACGGTTCAATCGAGTCTTCAGCGTAACGCCCCATGATAGTGAGCATCCCCTCAAAACCGACTCAGGAGAGACGTTATGAAATGGTGTTCACTGCTGATCACGCTGGCCTTAGGTTCATCCACTTATTGGGCGACCCCCGCTCCAACCCTGGCATCTCCAGCCCAAGGGATGGCAGGACAGTCCATGGAGATGAACGCCAAACAGTCATTTTTTCACCACCCACCGCAACTGATTCGGACTGCGGCTTCACAAATCTCCACTTACACACCCTCTACCTACGAGTTTACGATCGCGCTGCCCGAAAATGCTGGACAACCGCTCAAAGCGGTGAAAATCACCCAAGAGCCTAACTTCGAAATCATCAAATTTGCCACCAACCGGAGTCAAGCCTTTGCTGGCAACCGCTACGCTGCTGGCCCCCAAATTGCCCTCGCGAGCATTGGGGGAATGGAAAATTCTGCCGATGGTGTGACGATCGTCTTTGATCAGCCGGTGCAACCCGGTCAAACGGTGACGATCGCGTTAGAAGCAAAATCCAATCCCAGTTGGAGCGGTATTTACTTGTTTGGTGTGACGGCTTACCCCGATGGTCAACCGAGCCTGGGGCAGTTCCTTGGCTATGGCCGTTTACATTTCTACGGGAATAGCTAATGGGGAATTCCAAGGGTTTCCCAGTTTGCTGATCACCGTGAATTGAGTCATTGTCCATCATTCAACGCTAATTGATAACGGCTAATTGGTGCCAGCGGCTATTCCAATGCTGGTCGGAGAGTGGTCTACCAGGTCAACACTCACTGCGCTGCATTTTTTTGAGAGTTCCGCCCTGAATACTAAAAGATGGGTCAATGACATTCATTGCTCTAGCCCCGTGGATGCAATCTAAGTTTCCCTAGCTGTCTATTATCAAATTTGTGCCGTTCACTTCATTTCTCATCATTCGGTCTTTCCGTTAGTGATTTTATCTCTAGGAGATTAGCATTATGCTTCGTATTTTAAGTTCTGGTGTTTTGACTTCTGGCATTCTGACTTCTGGTCTAATGGTAGTTACATTATCTGCTTTTGCGATCGCACCGGCTCAAGCCCAAACGCGCATTGATTACCAGCTTAGTATGCTCAATGTGCCGAGTTATTCCATGGGAAATAGTCAGCTTAATCCTGCGGATATTGCTTCTTTGGCCTATCAAGGCTTACTGAAGGATCAAGGGATTCCTAGCTATGCAGCACTGTCTAATGCCTACGCAGGAGGGTCGTTAACGGCAAAGGATGTGATCAATGCTGCGATCGCTGCGCAACGGATTTCGAGTGCTGCCCTGGAGGATTCAGCGTTTGTGAATGCGGTGGACTCTCAGTTGAGAACCCTTTTGCCGGATTAAGTTTGCCGGATTAAGCGGGTGTTGTAGAAATGGCGCGGTGATAGCGATTGTACCTGCTACCGCCGCGATCGCCTGAGGGACTCAAGGGACTCAGCCTAAAACTTAACGCTGCCTGCTGGACAGTTAAATGTCTCCACTGAGGAGATGGGAAATCCTGCAATGTAGGGTGGTTGGTTACTAGGCTGGGTCGTTTCACAAAATACCGTATCGGTCTGTCCCTGGGCATTGACAAAGGTCGTTCCGGCGTAACTTTTCAAGCCTGGGGCGTTGCCTTGCGCCACAAAGGTCACCTTACGCCCCTCCACGGAAATCGACGCGACACCGACGTTATAACTATTCGATCGAAATCGCGATCGAATTCCATATCTTTGAGCTTTAGGATTTTCAAGATATCGTCCAGAAGTTGAAATTTCTGATTCTACTAAGTTCCCAATCTGAATCATTAAATCTCGTCCTGTGTAATCTCGTTGCGATTGCGAATCGACTCCTGGTAACACAATTCTTATATTCGTCGGTAAGGTTTTCACATTGGGAACTTTTTGTAAAACTAGTGCATCCATCTGCCCAGAATTCTGTTCAGGTGTGCCTAGGGTGCCAATCAATTGCTGCCCGTCTGGCGTGAGGGTAAATAGAATATTGAGGTTGCGGCTGGCGGTAACAGAACTGGTAAACTGCATCTTCAGTTCCATGGGAATTTTGGAGGTGTCGAGCGTGTAGGGCACGACATACCCCAGGGGACGCCCTATACTTCCTGGCTGCGATCGAATCCAAATGGCTTTCTGATCCGGCTGGAAAAAGACTTCTCCCGTTTCCCGTGCGATCGACGATTCTACGCGCCAGAGGCCGATCAGCTTTTTATCCACCTGCATCAACATTTGGCAGCCTTTCATGGCCAATCCTGCAACGCCAAACAAACTAAGAATCTTGGATAGTACCTTCGGATTACGTAGCAGCAGGGGAATGCTAGCCAAAATAGCTAACCCGGCTTGAGTTACATATTCCTGAAAGCTTTTCTGTGGACTCGATCGCGGATTAGGACGTTGATTCATTGGACTGCTCAGGTAGTCCTGAAGTAGGGATTCTGATACGGTTGTAATCTAAGTGTGCCCAAAAGCGATCGTATCAACACAATATAGCTCAATGCAGCTCAGTGCATCTCAATATAGCTCAAGGCAGCTCAATATAGCTCAAGGCAGCTCAATATAGCTCATCAACAGGTCGGCCCTATTCCTGGATGCCAGTCTTTGAGAGATGATTTAATTCCTACATTCAGATTCAGCCTTAGAGAGGCGCTTAACCATCAATTAGCCCCTAGGATGAGATCACGTAAAGTGACTAGAAGATGTTCTACCGTGTAGGGTTTAGCTAAAAATACAGAAGCTCCACATGAGATCGCTTTCTGTTCGTTAGTTGTTAATCCACTCACTGCAATTAAAATGGCATTTGGATTGATTTTTCTGAGATTCTGCAAAGTTTGAAAACCATCTATCTTTGGCATCATCATATCGATGATGGTAGCTGTAATCTCCTTTTGACGTTGCTGATAAAGGTCGATCGCGGCAACACTATCTGTTGCAGTTAATGTTCTGTAATTGTGAGATTCTAGTATGATCTTTGTGGCGTATTGAACGGCAGCTTCATCATCGATAATGAGTACTAACTCACCTTTCCCAAGGGGCAGAGTTTCTGAATCAGTCGTTTGATGGAGGATCTCTGCCGTAGCTGGAAAATATACTTTAAACTGTGATCCGTGGTTCAGTTCACTGGATACTTCAACAAAGCCTCCATGTCTTTGCACGAGACTCGCTACGATGGAAAGCCCCAGTCCAGTGCCCTGACTCAGTTGTTTTGTAGTAAAAAACGGCTCAAAAATGTGCTCCATCAAGTCAGGCGAAATTCCATTTCCCGTATCGGTAATGGTAATGGCAACATAGTCGCCTTGGTGGGCATTGGGATGTATTGGGATGTTGTTTTTGGAAAGGGTACAATGTTCAGATGTCAGGGTGAGTATCCCTCCATTTGGCATTGCATCTCGGGCATTGATGCAAAGATTCATTAGAACTTGATGAATCTGGGAGGGATCTCCAGAAATTAAGGGTAGGGCTGTACTCGGCTGATGATAGTGAATCTCAATCGATTTTGGGAATGTTTGTTGGATAATTTTAATGATTTCTGCTAAGGTCGGTGAAATGTCTATAGACAAGCACTGTCCAGGAGAACCCTTGGCAAAAGTCAAAATCTGCTTGACAAAATCTGCTCCGCGCTTAGCGCTATCCACAATCACCTGCAACAGTTCCTGAGAGCGTTCCTGAACAGCATCAGGCTTCTGGATCAATAGTTGAGCGATCGCTAAAATGGGCGAAAAAATATTATTCAGATCATGGGCCATACCGCTTGCGAGCGTACCTAAACTTTCCATCCGTTGAATACGGTAGAATTGGGACTCTAATTGTTTTTTCTCGGTAATATCAGTATTGACCACCAAAATAGACTTCGGGGCTCCAGAGTCATCGGTCACTAGCGTCCAACGGCTAGCAACCATGATGGATTTGCCGGTTCGGGTCACTTGGGACAATTCGGCTTGCCACGCTCCTCGTTCTAAGGTTTCTTGGTAACCTGCTGCCAATTGAGCAGAGGACTCTTTGGAAAATAGCTCATCAGCTTGCTTCTTCATCACATCGGCAGCCCGCCAGCCATATAAGCGCTCTGCCCCTTTGTTCCAAAAAAGAATTTTTTGATTTAAATCTTGTAAAAAAATTGCATCAGTCGAGATATCAATGAGTGTAGCTTGTTCTCGAATCTTTTGTTCTGCCTGCTTTCGTTGATTAATTTCTTGTTGCAATCTTACATTCGCTTGAGATAGCTCACAAGTCCGCTCTTTAACTCGTTCTTCTAACTCATCATGAGCGAGTTTTAACTGTCGTTCCATCTGTTTGCGAAAGGTGATATCGTGGAACGACCACAGCAGTGCATCCTGATGTCCAGATTGCCCCTTAAGATGGGTAACTGAAACTGCCACCGATTTCGTTTTACCCTTACGTATATTGAGTAATAATTCCCAGTTTTCCCAGTGCTCGAGATTAGCAAGTTGGGTCTGGAAGCGATCGCGATCGGATTCGTGGATCAAGACCCTCAAAGGTTTGCTAATTAAATATTCCTGAGGAACTGAGAATAAGCTGGCAGCAGCCCGATTAGCTTGATGAATCTTACCTTGTCGATCGGTTACCAGATAGCCATCTGGAGCCAGTTCAAATAACGTTTGGTATCGTTGACGCTCTACCTCGACAGTCTGCCGAGTGGCTAAGAGTTCCTGATTTTGATGACATAATTCTTCTTGGGAGGCTTGCAATTCTTCTAAAACGAAATACAGTTCTTTCAAAGTTGCTGCCATCAGGTCTGGTTGCACTGGCAATTCCGTTGCACAATCTCGCAACTGCAACGCTCGTTGATACACCGCCTCTATCTGTAATGAGAGATCCATAGTGCTGCCATCCTCAGTCCCGAGAATGAATGGGCCTGATATCTTTAATTGTGACTTAAAAACAATGGAAAAACTTAAAAAAATAGGAATTAATCATTACAATTTAGAAGATTCGTATAATTGCTAGCAGTGGATGGTCAATTATTGTCCTGATACCAAATTGATTTATCAATGCTACAGATCCGATCCCCCCTAGCCCCCCTTAAAAAGGGGGGAATTTAGTCAAATTCTTTCAAAGTCCCCCTTTTTAAGGGGGATTTAGGGGGATCGTCATGGGTTGCAATCACAGGTTGATTTGGTATGAGACTTGAATCAGGGGCTGCTAGTTCATGAAGATGATAGCCGGTGAGATGGCGATCGCCCTTTTTCTAGACCAGTGGAGATGTGACTATTCCTCAGGATATTATCCCCTCAGGTCAGTTGGGCTTTAGGCTCGGACGATCGCTGATATCCTCAATTGCTAATAGAATTAACTGACTGCCTGCTAATTGCGGCATTTTGCGGGCATTGAGCAGCATTATTTTGTGCCCAATGTGTTCAAAATAATGTTCAACGGCAAAATTTTGGATCTGACTGTTCTGGTGTAATACATCCCCAAGTAGCGATCGTAGCTGCGGAATATTCCATTGACCATTACCCAGATCAAAGATGAAGCATTGCTCAGTTTCGCTGGGAGTTACCTCGAAGGTTTCATAAAACGTTTGATTCGCTGTGATTACCTGTAAATCAGTATTCAGCACCAAAAGGGCTTCCCGTACCGTCTGAACGATCGCTTCTGCATAATCGCGGGCTTCCCGCAACTGCTCTGTACTCTGCTTAAGGGTATCAATATCGACTAGCACGACTACTGCACCATCAATCCGATTGTCGAGGGTTCGGTAGGGACGAATGCGCAGATCATACCAATGTCCTGTGAGATCTTGGACTTCTTGGCTATGTAGATTCAGGGTGTTAATCACATCCAGGATCTGCTGCTCTAAATTGACAATACTTAGGTTGTGTTTAATATCACTCAGAGGCCGCCCAATATCTGTTGGGATGAGATTGAAAAGGGATGCAGCTGTGGCTGTAAAGCGACGAATTCGCAGATCGCTTTCCAGCATCAAGAGTGGAATATTAATACTACCTAGCAAATTTTGTAAATCGTTACTCACTTGGGTCGTTTCAGCATTGCGGCGGTATAGCTCGTCGTTAATCGTACTTAATTCTTCATTGGTTGCTTGAATCTCCTCTTTAGCCGTTTGTAGTTCTTCGTTTGTGCTTTGCAATTCTTCATTGCTCGACAAAATCTCTTCATTGGCGGCTCTGAGATCTTGATTGGTGGATTGCTGTTCCTCAATAATCGATTGGAGATAGGCTTTAGTCGTACTGAGTTCCTGCTGAAGCCTTTGAATTTCCTGTTGTTCACTGCTGGGTTGTTGCCCCTTGGACTGCGACCGCTGAGTCATGGGCAAGGTGATCTCCGACGCTGGCAACGCGGGCAAGTCCTCAAATAATATGAGAAAGCAATCTTCGCTAGCAGGGTTAGGCTGGAAGGGAATGACATCAATCCGAATCTGGCGAGTCCTAACGGACCAGTCCGTTTGGGTATGAACCGTTTCTCGGAGGGTAATGCCTTCTTTCCTTACGGTGTGTCTGTCCTGTTTTGCCTGGTGGATTGCGGTTCGCAGTTCCAGGCGCAATCCCTCTTTGACCATGGTAAGTAGGTTGAGGCTGGCACGGCCTGGGGAGGGTTCTAGATAGGCTCCTGTTTGTCCCCGGAATTGCAAAATCTCTAATTGAGCATTAATGACTACCCCCACTGGAGCATATTGCTGCAAAACAATCTGATCTGCTGCTTGGGACAGTTCTAACTCATTCCGACTTGCTTCAGCGACGATCGGGGAAGGCAGGTTCATTTCTACTGGATATCCACTCGCGATGAGGTCTAGATTTAATCGTAGTGGGGCAGGCCGTTTTGCGTAGATCTTGTATTTTCGATCGATCAAGGTGAATAAATCAGGTGATTCGCCAATGGTTTCGGAGGTGCCCAAGAACAAAAAGCCTGTTGGCATCAAACCGTAATGAAACATGGACAAAACTTTCTTTTGTAAGGAAGTCCCAAAATAAATGAAGACATTCCGACAACTAATCAAGTCCAGTCGGGAAAACGGTGGATCACTAATCAGGTTTTGGCGAGCAAAGATACATAGCTCTCGCACGGATTTATTGATTTGATACCCCTCCTCACTGCGCGTAAAAAAGCGCTGGAGGCGATCGGGCGAGATGTCCGTGACCTGATTGTGTTGATAAAAGCCGAGGCGAGCTTTATCGATCGCCAATTCGCTCACATCGGTGGCAAAAATCTGAATGGGGGGTTTGCGTGGCTGATTGGCTAAAAACTCCAGTAGACAGATGGCGATTGAGTAGGCTTCTTCGCCCGTTGAGCAACCCGCGACCCAAACGCGAATGGGTAAATCCGGTGAGCGATCGTGCAGGAGGGCCGGAAAAACTTTTTCAGTGAGGGCTGCAAAGGCTTCGGCATCCCGAAAAAAGCTGGTGACATTAATTAAAATTTCCTGATATAACGCTTGTACCTCCGCCGGGTTTTCCTGGAGATAGCACACGTAGTCGTTGAACTGTTCTAACCGATACAGCGCCATGCGCCGGAAAATCCGCCGTTTAATGGTGGTGTGTTTGTAGTGGGTAAAATCCACCCGTGTCGCTGCTCGCAGTAGGCTGAAAATGGCGGAAAGAGCATCCTTGCCATCCAACTCGGCAGTTGGGCCTGTGGGGATTGGACTGGTTACGTAAGGATGACGGCTAATATGAGCCAACTTTTGGGCGATTTCTATGGGAGGTAGAATAAAGTCTACATGTCCTGTTGCGATCGCTGTATTCGGCATACTGCTGACTTGGGCTGAGTCTTCCGATTGGGCAAAGGTAATCCCTCCTGCTGCCTTAATGGCTTCGAGTCCCCGTGATCCATCGGCATCTCCCCCCGACAAAATGACGCCAATGGCTTTTGCACCCCGATCGTTTGCTAAAGAACAGAAAAAAGTATCAATACTCATACTGACTTTGCGAGTTTTCTCGCGGGGCCTCAGGTGGAGAACTCCTTGGTCGATCGTCATTGTGGTATTGGGCGGGATCACGTAGACATGGTTAGGGGCTACGGTCATGCCTTCTTGAACTTCGCAGACGGGCATCTGGGTTGTTCTAGACAGAATTTCAGTTAAAAGACTTTTCTGGTTGGGATCTAAGTGCTGGACAAGGACAAAGGCCATGCCCGTGTCGATCGGTAAGTGACTGAGTAGCTGAGTAAATGCTTCTAATCCACCTGCCGATGCCCCAATACCGACGATCGGAAAGAGTTCGCTCGGAGGATTGGGGGGTTGACTCGTCGAACACTGAACGGGTGTCGAAGATTTGGAGCTGGCTGGCTTAGCCTTGGGAGACCGCTTTGGATTCACTCGGTTGGTAGACAGGGAAAGTGTGGACGTAATGGGGTCGGTTTGTGGACTGGCGATGGCTGATCGATCAGCGGCGGGCGTTGTTGAGAATGGGGCTGCTCTCGATCAGCAGATCCGCCAAACTTTAACCGATTGCACAGACTAATCGATCGTCCAACACCCTAGAATCGCCTACTTCTTTAGCCTACCTTAAGGATCGAGCAAACGGCCTCTTCCAAGCAACTATCGGCGACTCAGTTTTGCGAAAATTTTTATGAGTGACCTAATGGCCTTGGCGGTGAGATAGCCTGGGTGGTGAGGATAGAAGGTGCGTGGGTCATTAAATTTTGACGGCACCCGGGGGACATTGGAATTCCTCCTTCTTTGTAATGGTGGGCATGGCTGGGGCTATCTGGGAAGCGCGATAGCTTTGACAAATGCCTGCTAGCCAGCGCTGTTCTTGATTCACCTGAATTGCAAAAATACCCGTGGTGAAACTCTTGAGGCCCGATCGTTTAGCGGTAGCCGTCATGCGCAATTGCTGACGATCGTAGGGGGAAGGTTGAATTTGATAGCGATAATTGGGAGTTTCGGCGGGCAGGTGTAACGTCTGCACCTCCAGGGCAAAGGTCTCCTGCTGCAAGATGTAGAACAGTTGCTCGATCGTCAGTTTCCGCAGATGGGCCACGCCTTCCAAGTCTGCGGCGATCGGGGCGATCGGGGCCGATTCTGGGGGCACTTGGGTTAACCAATGGGCCTGGGGACTGAACTGGCGGGGGCGGGTGGGGGCTAACTGCCAACGCAGCGTTGGGGGACTGGATGCGGAAGGGGCCGGTTGGAATTCTGCAATCCCAAGCAGCCCAGCGTTGGGGGTGTTGGGCTTGGAAATATCGAGGTGAACGGGGGTTGGGCTGTCATTGACTTCGTAATGGAGCAACGTCCCCGTAAATTGGCCCTTGACCACACTGACCATGGCTAAGCGGCCCGCTGGCTGAAAACTCACCAGGATGTCTGCGACGGTTCCCTGGGGCCGACCTTGCCAACGACCCAGGAGTTGTTGGGTAAAGGAAGCGCTGGGGGCGGGTGGGGAGGGGCTGGTAGTGGCGCTGGGAGCGGGAGTAAGGGGTGGGTGGGTTGCAGGGTGGGTGGGTAGGGTGGTTGGCTTGAGGATGGGGTTGATTGCCTGGACGGGTTGCACGGTGGGGAGGCTGATGCCCGAGCCCAGGAGCAGCCCAAGGGCTAGCGATCTCCCTAACCTCCGGGCAATGTTCCAATCGTTAAAGCTCATCACATCCCTTTTCCCACATCCAACAAATTTCTTTATAGAATACACGGCAGTTGCAAGGTTGCGTTATCGATGTCCAATAGACGCGGATTCCCCAGGCTGACGCCCGATCGCTCAAGCTCCGATCGCCCAAGCTCCGATTTCCCATCGGCGGGTCATCCGTCGCCCCCTCATGCTTTTTCCCAGCATCTAGCCGCAATTCTGGATAATCAGTCGATCGCGGCGGTTTTATTTTTGGCTCCGGCGCTGCTGCTGTTGGGACTGTTTGTGTTGTATCCGATCGGCTATTTGGTCTATCTCAGTTTTACCCAAGGCAGTTTTACGCGGGTGGGGGTGCATTGGGTGGGGCTGCGTAACTACCTGCGGCTTTTCGCGAGTCCGGACTTTTGGCAGGTGTTGGGCAATACGCTGTACTTTACTGGGGCGACGGTGGTGCCGAGTATTGCGTTGCCCTTGGGTTTGGCAGTTTGGCTCGATCGATCGCCCTTGCAAGGATTGCTGCGCACGGCCTACTTTATTCCGTCGATTACGTCGATCGTGGCGGCGGGGTTAGGGTTTCGCTGGCTGTTTCAGACGGATGGCCCGATCAATGGGCTGCTGGGTTTCCTGGGGATTGCCCCGATTAGTTGGCTGGCGAGTCCGACTTGGGCAATGCCGGTGCTGATTTTGGTAAGTCTTTGGAAGCAGTTGGGGTTCAATATGGTGGTTTTTCTGGCGGGGTTGCAAACGATTCCCGTCAGTCGCTACGAGGCGGCGGAACTGGATGGGGCCAATGACTGGCAACAGTTTTGGCATATTACGTTACCGGGGTTACAACCGACGCTCGTGTTCACAACGATTACAACGGCGATTTTTACCCTGCGCAGTTTTGAACAGGTTTATGTGATGACGGGCGGTGGGCCAGTGAATTCGACCAATTTACTGGTGTATTACATCTATGAACAAGCGTTTGCGCAATTTGATTTTGGCTTTGCGGCTGCGGCTGCGACCTTTCTGTTAGCGATCGCGCTTGTCTTGGTCTATCTCCAGTTACGCTTCAACCAAAATGGTGATTAACTCAGAACTTTGCAACTGGCTTTTTCAGGATGCTTGATTCTAAGAACACTCCCAGGACTCAGCTATCCTAATCAGAGTTCAGTCCGCTTCAGATCCTGACTCCTTCAACATACAAGCACATATGTTAGCTAGATTGCCCTGACCCACCAATAGCAAAAGGTGTGAGCGGTACATCGAGAAGTTCAGGAAGGTTAGAAGAACCAACTACCTCGTCACAAAATGGATTGGGAAAACACTCTATCTTGCCATTGAACATTGTTGCAACTCCAGTGATGTTTCTTCTTGCGCTTTCTTCCGTTACAAAAATTCCAGGTTTGTCAATATATAAATGCCGTCGAGAGTCAAATCCAAGTTGAAAGAGTAACTTCTGTTGATCTCCTTGCAATCTATCCGTGACAACTTTAGGGTAAATTACTCGCTGCGGACCAAATTCGTCGGGTTTGAGCCAATCTATAAACATTGTAGAACCGTATAAAGCTTGATATACCGCATCATGAAGCTCAATAGAACCCAAGTCAAGAAAGACTAGGAAGGGTTGTGCTAAATAATCTTTCTGCCAAGATTCGCGTTTAGAAGATTTCTTCCGAACTGCCTCTTCAATCTGCTGGACATATTTTTCACTGGGAACCAACGTTGGAGATGTAGCATAGGAGGAAATTCTCCCCCATCCTGGTTCTGTTGATTCTACAGAAATTTTTTCATCCTTTAGATAAAACGTATAAGGTAGTTCATTTCGAGCAAGAGATTTTAGATGCTGTTCCAATTCCTTTACAAAATCTTCGAACATGTTCTCTTTCTCTGATCGCTCAGAGAAATCCACAGCTAGTTTAGAAAGACCTTCAGAATAGACAATAGATAAAGCAAAATCTCGTTCTTTAAGTAAGGGAGTTAGTTTTTGGTAAAGTAAGAAGTTAATATCATCCCCGAATTTTCTCATAACTTCGACCCATATCTTTAAATCTCCACGACTTATAGATAGGTCTGGTGGTTTTCCAGATTTGAACCTCCTATCTTTATCCAGTAATAGTTCTACTTCAAAATTCCTTTTCGCTAATTCTTTAGCTACTCTAAGTTCGGAAAGTGTTGGAAGTAATTTGCTTGTTGAGCCTATTTCAGCAAGTTTTTCCTGAATACCGTGAATAGGAAGCTCATTTACATCAATAAGTGCATCATAATAGTTAATCCAGGTGTAAATGTGGACTTTAAAGTTGTCTGCAAACCAGTCTCGAAAATTTCGGTTCTTAGCAAAAGCCCATCTGAGGAGATTAATTTCGTCATTGGTGAGTTTAGAAGACACAAATACTTATTCTGCTAATGGGTATTTAATCTACCTAACGGCCCTGTTCAGCGGCAGCAAACAACTTTTATATTATACTAAGATTCGTAAATCGTCCGATGCGACAGGATTGTTAGACCAGCGCGACTAAGATAGCTCCTTGATTGTCACTACGCCACCTGGAGTTCCTTGAATGTTCAACTCATAGCCCTCAAGTAGAGCCATTCCATACGGTGGACCCCAAAAACTGGACAGGTAGTTAAGCTCTGAAAACTCAAACTGTGATAGGAGTATTTCATGGGCAATAAACGCAAACAATACAGCGCCGACTTCAAAGCCAAAGTAGCCTTAGCGGC